>NZ_JBHWBW010000168.1:1556-14727 GCF_042735675.1 Kitasatospora sp. NPDC059571 | reverse complement strand
CCGGCCGCGCGCGCCCGCGCGCGCGCGCGCGCCGCCCGGGGGCGGGTCGGGGGACGCCATGCCGCTGCCGACCGCGGTCAGGACGAGGAGTTGCAGCCCGGCCAGCGACCAGACCGGCCCGGCCACGCTGACGGCGCCGGAGACCAGGCCCACCAGGGCGAGCAGCGGCACCGCCCACCACCCGCCGGCCTGTCCGAGCAGCAGGCCGAGGGCCCCGGCGAGGGCGGGCGCCGCGATGGCCGTCGCCGCGCTGCGCCGCGTCCCGGGCCGGTCGTTGATCCCCGCGAACATCGCGCCGAGCCCGGCGAGCACCGCGCCCCGGGTGTGGCCGGCGGCCAGCCCGGCCGCGAGGACCGGCCCCATGCCGAACGCCCCGCGGACCACCGCCGGCCAGGGCACCGGTCCGCGCTGGAAGCGGAGCGGATGGGCCAGCCAACCGGGTGCGGCAGTCGGTCGTCGGGGCACGGTCCTCCTCGGTCCGGGGTGCTGTGCACCAGCCTAGGGCGGGCGCTTGTCGCGGTTGCTGCGCCCCGGTTACGCCCGGGTGTCGGTCCGGGCCAAAGGCCCGTCCGGGGTGGCCGACCAGGGCGGACGCAGGGGCGAGGCGGGAGGCCGGGGGGCGCGCTGGCGGAGCGCAGCGTGCTGCTGCGGTGCGGCGGGGGCCGGTTCGGGTATACCTGGCAGGCATGATCCGTAAGCGCGTGGTGGTGTCGGGTGTCGTCCAGGGGGTGTTCTTCCGGGACACCTGCCGACGCGAGGCGACGGCGGCCGGCCTGGCCGGGTGGGTGCGGAACCTGCCGGACGGCCGCGTCGAGGCGGTGTTCGAGGGCGCGCCGGACGCCGTGGGGCGGCTGGTCGAGTGGTGCGGCCGCGGTCCGAGCCGGGCGGTGGTCGAGCAGCGGCACGTCACCGAGGAGCAGCCGGAGGGCCTCTCCGGCTTCGAGGTCCGCGGCACCGACTGGTAGCCGCCCGGACCGCCGCCGGCCGCTGCCGGGCCCGACGCCCGGCCCTCAGGCGTCCTTGGTCGCCGTGGTGACGGCGCCGGCCGCGGTGGCCAGGGCGAGCCGGGCGAGGGCCTCCGGGGCGCCCGCCTGGCCGCGGATCCCGGGGAAGGCGTTGATGTCGACGATCAGCGGCGCGCCCTCGACCGCCAGGATGTCGACGCCGTACACGTCCAGGCCGAACAGTTCGCCGGTGGCGAGGGTGAGTTCGAGCCACTCGGCGGGGAGTTCGGCGACCGGCAGCGGGCGGCGGGCACCCGCCGGGCCGTCGGCGGCCGGAGCGGCCAGCTCGGAGCGCCGGCGTTCGGCGAAGATCCGGCCGTCGACCACCCAGAGCTTGTGGTCCCAGCCGTCGTTGGGTGCGAGGGCCTGCACCACCACGGGCTCGCCCGGCCAGGCATCGGCCAGCTCCCGCATCCGTTCGGCCGAGGTCACCGCGGCGACCAGGTCCTGTCGGCGGCTGTGCCGGCTCTTGACCACCAGCGGGTCGGTGAACGGCCGGTCGGCGAGCTCGGCCAGGTCCGCCGCCCGGGTGCGGGCGAAGGGCAGTCCGACCGCCCGGGCGAACTCCGCCATCTGCAGCCGGTCCTGGCAGAACGCCGTGGCCTCCACGGAGTTGACCACCGGCACACCGTCGCCGGCGAGCCGGCCGGCCAGCGCGAGGGCCTGCGGAGTGCGGGCCTTGAGCAGGCAGACGTCCGGCCGCTCCGCGGGCGGCCCGGCCGCGGCCGGGTGCAGCGCCTCGACCCGGTGGCCTTCCGCGCGCAGCAGGGCGGCGGTCGCGGCGAGCAGGGGGTGGTCCGCGGCGGCGGTGAGGAGGGTGACGGTGCGGCGCGGCACGCTCATGCCGCGCCGCCGACGGCGGCCGGCAGGCTCCGGGCGGGCGGCTGCGCGGGCACGGCCGCCACGGAGGGCCAGGACGACCCGGTACGGGCCAGCCGCAGGACCGCGCGGGCGACCTTGGCGACCGCCTGCGGCACCTGCCGGAAGCTCGGGAAGTCGTTGACGTCCACGACCACCGGCCCGTCCGGGCCCACCAGGATGTCCACGCCGTAGAGGTCGAGGCCGAAGACCTCGCCGACCTGGGCCGCGACGGCCGCTACCTCGGGCGCCAGGGTGACCGGGCGCTCGCGGTGCGGGTGGTGCGGGTGCAGCGGGGAGGTGCGCTCGGTCGCGAACAGCTCGCCGCCGGCGCTGTACACCTTGAGGTCGAGACCGCCGTTGGGCACGTACGGCTGGGCGATCAGCAGTCCCTCGCCGCCGAGTTCGGCGCCGAGCAGGGCGAGGTTCTCGGGGCGCTCGACCAGGTGGACGGCGCGGCCCGAGCTGCCGTCGGCAGGCTTGACCACCAGCGGGTAGTGCACGTCGGGTATCCGGCCGAAGTCCTCCCAGCGGGCGGCCGCCCAGGTCGCGGGCACCGGGAGCCCGCGGTGGGCGGCGATCACCGCGGCCTGCGCCTTGTCGCGGACCGGCCGGATGGCGCGGGCGTCGTTCACCGTGGTGAGGCCGACGGTGGCCGCGGCCTCCAGCAGCCCGAGCCCCGGACCTCCGGAGACGGTCTTCAGCACCCAGGCGTCGTGGTCCCCCGCCTGCACCAGGCGGTTGAGGTCGAGCAGCGACCCGCCCGGACGCACGACGTCGACGTGATGGCCCCACTCCGACAGCTGGCGCACCACGTCGAGCGGCATGCCGTCGTTCCGGTAGTGCTCCTCGACCAGGAAGCAGAACCTCATCCGCACGACTCCCGTCCCCCCGCCGTCTCTCCCTACGGCTCGTCCGTAGCGCACCAGGATGCCACGAACCACCCGGGCAAGATCACCCAAGTCGTCCCCGAACGGCTACAACCGGGTCACGACGCCGGAGGGGTTCGCCCACGGAGCGACTGCCGCCGCACCGGGCGCCGAACGTCGACGGAGCGTCAGCGGGCCTGCTCGGGCGGGATGTCACCGCTCCGTCCCCGTCGCGTCCCGGTGGGCCACGGCCCGGTCACGGCCCGACACGGCCGGCCACCTCGACGGATGATCCGATTACCCTCTCTTGAGGAACCCTTGCCCGAACGGGCCGGGGCATCGGGTACCGGAAGGAGGGGGCGGTGCACGAGACCACCGGAACCCGGCCCGCCGTCGAGGACGGCCGGAGCGAGCTGCCCGGGCCACGGCCGGGCCGACCGTCCGAGGCCGCCGCCGGGACCGCAGCCGGGCCCACCGACGAGCCAGCCGGCGGCCGAGCCGGCGGGCGGCGGCGGCGGACCGAGCCGTGTGCCGCCTCCTCTGCCGCAGCAGCCGCCCTGCGGGCCGGCGTGCCGCTCCAGGGCGGGGTGCCGCCTCAGGGCAACCAGCCGCTCCAGGCCGGGGTGCCGTTCCAGGGCGGGGTGCTGAACCCCGACGGGCTGCACGACCTGCGCCACCGGCCGGTCCCGACCGTGCTCCGCTACCCGGCCGAGGACCTGGTGGCCGTCACCGGCCTGCCCGGCAGCGGGAAGTCCACCCTGATGAGCCGGTGCGCCCGGGCCCCGCTCGTCGACTCCCAGCTCGTGCGCGAGCGGTACGAGGAGCGGCTGCCGCTGCTCCCGTACGCGCTCTACCGGCCGCTCGTCCGCCTGGACCACTACCGCGGGCTGCGCCGGGCACTGGCGGGGGGCGGGCCCCTGGTGGTGCACGACTGCGGCACGCTGCCGTGGGTGCGCCACTGGCTGGCCAGGACGGCGGCCCGGCAGGGCCGCCGACTGCACCTGATCCTGCTGGACGCCACCGCGGACCAGGCGGTGGACGGCCAGCTGGCACGCGGGCGGACGGTCTCGGCGCACGCCTTCGCCCGGCACCGCCGCGCCGCCGCCCGGCTGCACGCGGAACTGTCGGCCACCGAAGGACCGGCCCGCGACTGCGCCTCCACGGTGCTGCTGGACCGTTCGGGCGCGAGCAGGATCCGGACCGTCGAATTCGTCTGAGCACGCCCCGACCCGAGCCGGTCCCCGTCCGGTTCCCGTGCCTCCGCCTCCGCCCCCGCCCGCCGGACGGACGCCGGACGGGCGCCGGAGCACCCCGGGGCCGTCCGGACGTCCGGTTCACCCCCAGGGCTGGCGCCGTGCACGCCCGGCGGGTGAAGCGGGGCCGCGCGTCGACCTGCGGCCGCGCCGGGGCTGGTTACTGTGCTGCCATGCGCACCCACACCCCGCATCGCGGGCCGCGGCTGCGGCGCCTGGCCGACCGGCTCGCCGCGCAGTACCGCACCGCGTTCGAGCCGCAGTACGACCCCGCCCGGCGCACCTGGACGCTGCGCTGGTACGACGGCCCGGCCCCGGACGCCGTCCGGAGCACCCTGCGGCGGGCCGCCCCGGACAGCACCGGGGTGCTGGTCCGCCGCGATCTGACCACCCGTGCCCTGGCGCTGGCCGCCCTGCGCGAGACCCGGGCCGGGGCCATGCACCGCTGGGTCGGCAGCTGGGGCCAGCGCTACCACCTGGAACAGCTACTGGCGGACCGTCCGTACCCGGAGCGGCCCGCCGATCCGCGCGAGGCCGCGATGCTGGAGGCCCTGCTGCTGGCGGCCACCGGCGGCGCCGGACGGTGGGAGGTGCCGGACGAGTCGAAGGCCTTCGAGCTGATCGCCCGCAACGGGGTGGCCTGGCTGCTGCCGAGCGACCGGCTGGCCGGTCCGGACGACGTCGACGGGCTGGCGCTCACCCCGTCGGAGTATCTGACCGCCCGGTATTCCACCAGGGTGCACCGCTCGGCGTGGGAGACCGCGCTCGTCACCATGCCGATGCGGGCCGCCGTGGCCGCCGCGCAGGCCGACCCGGCGCCGACCGCCGACGCCGCACGCGCCGCTCTGGCCCTGCTGCCCGCGCTCCGGGCGGAGCTGACCGGAGAGCTCGACCGGACGCAGGCGCAACTGAATCTCGCACTGCTCCCGCAGGGCTGAGCGCCCCGGCGGCCACCGGCCCCGTCGTGCGCCGGCCGCACTGCTCGCACGACCTTGACGCCGCGTCCACCGTCCCGTCTCATGGGGGCGGACGTGTGCCCGGGCCGTTCGGCGGGCGTGGGCGGCGGGGAGGTGCTGCGGATGGACCGGTGCCGGGGGAAGCGGTGGGAGGGCTGGGGCTGCCTGCTGCTGGCGGTCATGGTGCTGCTGACCGCCGGGACGATCGCGCTGGCGCTGAACAGCGGCGGGCCGCTCGCGCCGCCCCTGCACTGAGGCGGGCCGGGCGGCCCCGCACCCGCCAGTGGGGCCCGCAGCGGTACGGCGGGCCGGCCGGTGCCGCCGCTCAGAGCGCGGCGTCGCGGGCCAGCAGCGCGGCCTGGACGCGGTTGTCGCAACCCAGCTTGGCCAGGATGCGGCTGACGTAGGTCTTCACCGTGCCCTCGCTCATGTGCAGCCGGGCGCCCGCGTCGGCGTTGGACAGGCCTTCGCCGAGCAGCTCCACCACCTGTCGCTCACGCTCGGTCAGGACGGCCAGCCGCCTGCGTGCCTCGTCGCCGCGGGCACTCGCCCCGCCCCCGGCAAGGCTGTCCACCAGGTGGCGGGTGGCGGCCGGGGAGAGGAAGGCGTTGCCCCCGGCCGCCGCTCGGACGGCCTGGATCAGCTCGCCCGGGGCGGTGTCCTTGAGCAGGAACCCCGCGCCGCCGGAGGTGACGGCCCGCAGGACGTTCTCGCGTTCGCCGAAGGTGGTGAGGATCAGCGCACGGGCACCGGGGGCCGCGCGCGGCAGCTCGGCGAGCGCCGTCAGGCCGTCCATCACCGGCATCTGGATGTCCAGCAGCACGACGTCCGCGGCGTGCGCCCGGGCGAGCTCGAGTGCCTGCCGGCCGTCGCCGGCCTCGGCGACCACCGTGATGTCGTCGGCCGAGGTGAGGATCATCCTGATCCCGGCCCGGATGAGCGGCTCGTCGTCGGCGACGAGAACCTTGATCACTGTGCGGCCTCCGGTCCGGCGGGTGTGCGCGGGGCAGGTCACCCCCTCGCAGAGTAGTGCTGCTTCTCGACCAGCCGGCCGTCGCGGAAGCAGAGCCGCAGCACCGTCTCCGTCTCCATGACGCCCGTCCCCTCCCCCGAGATGAACCAGTCACAGGCCGCGCCAGGCGGCACCGGAGGCCCCAGGGAGCGGTAGTCGGAGGTCATCAGGTCGCTGCCGCGCGGCAGCCGGGTGCGTATCTCGTCCTCCGGGGTGCCGATCAGCATGGCGTCGAAGGTGCCCCGCTCCAGGGTGGCGTCGTGCACCGACCTGACAATGCCGAACCCGCCCCAGGCCAGGCCGCCGAGCGTGGTCAGCAGCACCAGGCCGGCACCGAGCGCGCAGCCGACCGCCGGGCTGCGGCGGGACGCCGGATCGGGCGGGACGGGCGGGAGCAGGTCGAGGTCGGCGGCCTGTTCGAGCCCGGTTGCGGGACCGACCCCGTCGTAGGGCAGCACCCCGGCCAGCCGGAACCCGCCGTCCGGGGTCGCGGCCGCGTGCACCATGCCGCCCAGCAACCGGGCCCGCTCGCGCAGGCCGGTCAGGCCCTGCCCGCCGCCGATCGCACCCGGCGAGGACTGCGGCGGCGGCCCGTTGACCACCTCCACCAGCAGGGCATCCGGCTCGTACCGCAGCGCCACCGCGATCGGCGCGGCGGGCGCGTGCTTGTGCGCGTTGGTCAGGCCCTCCTGCACGATCCGGTACGCGGCGTGCCCGGCCGCCGCGGCGATCGGGCGGGGCGATCCGCCGTGCCGCACGGTGACGTCGGCGCCCGCCGCCCGGGAGGCGGCCGCGAGCCGCTCGACCGCCTCCACCCCGCCGGCCTCGGTCGCGGTGTCCTCGCGGAGCAGGAACACCACCTCGCGCAGCTCGCGCATCGCCCCGGCCGCGGCCTCGCGCAGCACGCCGACCGCCTCCCGCTGGTGGTCCGTCAGGCTGCGGTCCACCTCCAGTGCGCCGGTGTGCACCGAGATCAGGGCGAGCCGGTGGCCGAGGCTGTCGTGCATGTCCTGGGCGATGCGGTGCCGCTCGCGCAGCCGGGCCTGACGGGCGATCATCTCGCGCTCGCGCAACAGCTGGCCGTTGCGTTCGCGGAGCGCGTCGAGCAGCGCGCGGCGCTGCGCGCGGTACCGTCCGACCAGCGCGGGGAGCACGGCGAGCAGCATGAAGCCGACCACCGAGACCACCGCGTTGGCCAGCGGGGAGATCCCGTCGGAGTCCAGCCACTGGGAGAGCCCCACGGTCACCGCGAGGGCGGTGCCGAAGGCGGCGGCGAGCACGGCGGGACGCTCGACCAGCCGGCCCGCCGTCCAGGCCGCCACCACCAGCACCGGCAGGAAGCCGCCGTCGGCGCCGGCCCCCGCCGCGGCGAGCAGCAGCACCGGGACGGGCAGCCCGCGGCGCAGCAGGACGAGCACGGCGGCGAACGCACCCGCGCCCGCGCCGCGCCACGGCCCGCCGGAGCCGGTCACGACCGCTCCGACCAGCGCACCCACCAGCAGGGCGAGCACGGCCTCGGCGAGCACCGCGCGGCCCCGCCACGGCCCGGGCAGCACGCGGCGCAGCAGGACCCGCGGCGCGAGCGACGCCCCGGCGCGCCACCGTACGCCCGGCGGGGCGGGCGGGATCAGGTCCTTCACGTTCGATGTCACGCGCCGAGGCTAGCGACCGTGCGCAGGCCCGGTCTGTCCACTTCCGTCGCGACCCGTGTCCACCAAAGTCGCATCTTCGGGCGGGAGCGCCTCAGCGGCGCCGGACGAGCAGCAGGGCTATGTCGTCGAGGCGGTGGGTGGAGCGGCGGGCCCGTGCCACCAGCCGTTCGGCGAGCCGGTCCAGGGTGCCGGGGGCGTCGTGGGCGAGGGCCGCCCGCAGGTGGTCGATGCCGTCGTCCAGCGAGATGGTCGGCGACTCGACCAGGCCGTCGGTGTACAGCGCGAGCACCGCGCCGGCCGGCAGCAGGAAGCGGGTGGTCGGGTACTGCGCGGAGCGGTCCACGCCCAGCAGCGGTCCGCCCTCCAGGTCGACGACCGAGGTGGGGCCGTCGGCGAGGCGCAGCAGCGGCGGCAGGTGGCCGGCCCGCACCCCGTGCGCGCGGCCCTCGACCGGGTCGAGGTGGATCAGGCAGCAGCTGGCGAGCAGCCCGGGATCGAGGTCGACCAGCAGGTGGTTGGTGCGCACCAGGACCTCGGCGGGCGGGCTGCCGCCGGAGGCGAAGGCGCGGACGGCGCTGCGCAGCTGGCCCATGGTGGCGGCGGCGCCGACGTTGTGGCCCTCGACGTCGCCGATGACCAGGCAGAGGCCGCGCGGGGTGGCGATGGCGTCGTACCAGTCGCCGCCGATCTCCATGCCGCGGGTGCCGGGGAGGTAGCGGGCGGCGATCGCCACGCCGGGCACGGCCGGGAGCCGGTGCGGCAGCAGCGCCTGCTGCAGACCGCGGGCCAGCGCGAACTCCGCGTCGTACAGGCGGGCCCGCTCCAGCGCCTGGGCGATCAGGCCGCCCAGCGCGGTGAGCTGGACGCGGTCCTCGGCGGTGAAGGTCCGCGGCCGGTCGAAGCCGAGGATGCAGCTGCCGACGGGCTGTCCGGAGGCGATCAGCGGCAGGAACGCCCAGGAGCACATCTCGTCCTGCGGGATGCCCGGGTAGGCGGCCTGGAGCTGCCCCGCGGACTCGAAGAACAGCGGTGCGCCGGTGGAGAGCGTCTCGGTGCCGGGCAGCCGGGCGCGGATCGGGGTCGCCTCGAAGCGGTCCAGGAAGCCGTCGGGGTAGCCGCTCTGGCCGACCAGGTGCATCCGGCCGGCCTGCGCGAGGTAGACCGCGATCTCCTGGCCGCCGAAGCCCGGCAGGATCTGTTCGATGACCGTGTCGCAGACCTCGCGGACGGTGACCGCCTCGGTGAGGGCGCTGGCGAGCTGCAGCAGGTGGTAGGTGGCGCCGAGGGCGGCCCGGGTGGCCGGCGGGGCCTCCGGGAGGCCGGGCCCGTCGCCGGGCGCGCTGGAGGCGACCACCCGTCCGGTGACGCCGTGCGCGTCCGGGTACAGCGAGAACGCCAGCCAGTGGTCGGGCGGCCGGCAGGCGAGGAAGGCGGTGGGCTGGCGGGAGAGCATCGCCGCGCGGTAGCGGTCCTCGTAGGCGGGGTCGGCGAGCCAGGGCAGCACGTCCCAGGGGTGCCGGCCGATGAGTTCGTCCCGGCGGGCCTGGAGCAGCATCTCGGCGGTGCGGTTGGCGTAGCCGACGCGGCCTTCGGAGTCGAGCGCGAAGACGCCGTCGCGCAGCCGCTCCACGGCGGCGACGGCGGCCGATCCGGCGGAGTCGTCGAGGACGACGACCAGGAGGTGGGTGCCGTCGCCGACGGTGCGGCCGCGCAGCTCGACGGTGCGGTGGCCGCCGCGCACGTCGCGGACCCTGGCCTGCCGGGCGAACGGGGTGCCGTCGCGGGCGGTGCGCCGGACGGCCTGGCGCAGCAGCGGGACGTCCTCGGGTGCGAGCCGGTCGAGCAGGGTCGTGGGGCGGCCGTCGAACGCGCTCGGCCCGATGCCGAGGATGGCGCACAGGTCGTCGTCGACGGTCAGCTTGCCGGCCGGGATGTCCCAGTCGAAGACCCCGATCCGGGTGGCCGGCCCGGACGGCGGCGGCAGCTGGACGGCGGTGGGCTGCTCCGTGCCGGCCAGCGACGGGCCGTACGGGGCGAGGTCGGCGGCGAGCCGGTGCGCCTCGCCGCGCAGCCGGCGGCGGGCGCCGTGCGGCAGGCCCGCCTCGTCGCTGGGCCAGAGCATGCACAGCACCCCGAGGACGATGCCCTCGGCGGTGAGCGGCGCGCAGGCGAACGCGAACGCGTAGGGCATGCCGACGGAGAGCCGCGGAAAGCGCCGCATGGTCTCCTCCGCGCCGGCCAGCACGACGGTGCTGCCGGTGCGGTAGGCCTCTGCGGCGGGCAGCGGTGCGGCGACCGGGACCCGGCGGAAGGCGCTGAGCAAGGGCAGCGGTACGCCGACGACGGTGCTGAGGACGAGCGTGCGGTGGTCGCGGGAGGGGAGGTAGATCATTCCCCCGTAGGCGGAGGTGGCCGCGACCGCGCGGCCGAGGGCGTCCGCGAGGATCTGGTCGACGGCGTCGGCCCGCTCGACGGCTTCCGGGTCGCGGCCAGCCGCCGCAGGTCCACCGTCGGCCGGCACGCCCAGGCGCATTCTCTCTCTCTAGCCCGGTTCGTCCGCAGGTGTCAACCGGAGGTAAAGGTTCCGCCCGGGCGCCGGACGCCCGGGCGGAACCCGGCGGCGTCAGCCCGCGGGGACGGTGTCGGTGAACGCGGTGCCCGCCGTGCGGTACCCGGCCACCTTGGCGGCGACCTGGGCCGGCGTGAGCACCTGGTCCTTCACGTAGTACACGTAGTCGACCTGCTCGTCGTAGGAGCGCGGGGTGGAGCCGGTCTGGCCGCTGAGGTCGATCAGCCAGTGGTTGAAGTCGATCCACTGCTGGGTCTCGGGCAGGTACGGCTCGCCGTGGACCGCGAAGGCCTGGCCGTCGATGTAGTAGGTGATGGCGGTGGTGTCGATGGTGATCTGGAGGTCGTGCCAGCCGTCGTAGGAGGCGCGGTTCTCGGTGTGGGTGTTGACCGCGTTCCACGGGTCCGGGTTGTAGGTCTCCCAGGAGGTCGTGTACATGATGTTCGCCGGCTCGCCCCAGCCGCCGTTCGGCAGGTACTCGAAGTCCTGCTCGCTGTAGTTCGGGTCCATCGGCGCGTTGAGCGGGGTGAAGGTGAAGAACGTCTGGTTGACGTGGTCGCCGTCGGGGCCGCCGGTCGGGGTGTCGTCGAACTTCACCCGGGCCGCGTAAGTGCCGTTCTTGAACTTCCGCGCGGTGGTCTGCAGCTCGGTCTCCCGGGTGCCGGCCGCGGTGCCGTCGGTGGTGAGCCGCAGGTTCATCACCGAGTTGGCGAAGGTGATGTCCGCCGGGGACCAGGTCGCGCCGGCCACGCCGGGCCCGCCCTGGCCGGACTTCACCGTCCAGCCGTGCTGCTGGAGGGCCGCGTCGTTGCTCGCGGTGTAGCTGAAGTCGTCGAACAGCGCGGGGGCGTTCGGGTCGGTCGGCGGGGTGGAGGTGGGCGGCGGGCTGGTGGGCGGGGTGGTCGGCGGCGTGGTCGGGTCGTTGCCGGCCGGGGCGGTGCCCCAGACCAGGGCGCCGCCGCGCTCGATGGTGACCTTGGACCAGTTCGCGTACGAGGTCTGCGCCGCGCCGAAGGAGTAGTCGTCGGACTGGGTCAGGGTCTGCCAGTCGGCGCGGTAGAAGCGCAGCTGCATGTCGCCGGTGTTCTGGCCGGGGGCGAGCGAGCCTGCGCCGGAGGTGAAGCCGATCTCCAGGTAGCGGTCGGCGGTGGCGGTCGGGTTGGCGAGCGTCCCGAAGGTGCCGGTGATGTTGGCGCAGCCCTTCACCGCCCACGAGCAGGCGAAGCGGTAGGAGACTGACGGGCCGTCCGACTTGAAGTAGTAGCGCAGCTTGAGGTCGCTGAGCGGGACGGTGGTGGTGCCGGTGTTGACGACCTCCAGCCAGGGCTCGGACTGGTCGGCGGTGGCACCGGTGGCACTGGTCCGGTACTGGACGCTGAGCGCGTCCGTCGCGGCCGACGCGGGCGCGGTGAGCAGCGCCGTGCCGGCCAGGCCGGCGGCGGTGCAGACGGCGAGCGCGGTGCGCAGCCGGCGGGGAATGCGGGGCGTTCCTGACACGGTGATCCCTTTCCTGTTCCTGTGGGGGGCGGTGCGGGACGTGGTGCGCGGTACGGGTGGTGCGGTCCGGGAGGTGCGGTGCGGGCCCGGCGGGCGGGTCAGCCGAGCCCGAGGGCGGCGAGCCGGGGGCGGTGGCGGCGCAGCGCGGGCTCGAAGTCGGCGGCGCGGTCGGCGTCCGGGTTCCAGACCCGCTGGGCGAGGGCGCACAGCCGGGGGTACAGCCGGCGGTCCGCGTCCCCGGGTCCGGTCACGAACTCGGTCCACAGCTGAGCCTGGGCGCCGAGGACGCGGGCGCGCTCGGCGGGCGTCCAGTGGGCGGGCGCCGGGTCGAGGTCGTGCACGGCGGCCAGGTCGACGACGGCGCCGGCCTGCCCGAGCGGCTCGTCCGGCCGCTCGGACTGCGGGTAGTCGAGGTAGGTGGAGCGGTAGGGGGTGAGGATGACGTCGTGGCCGCTGCGGGCGGCGGCGAGGGCGTGGTCGCCGTCGCGCCAGGGCATCACGGTGAACTCGGCGGGCAGCCCCGACGAGCTGTCCTCGGCCCACACCACCGGGCGCCGGCCGCGGTCCAGCACGTGGGCGCCGACCTGCCCGAGGAACCAGCCGTGCAGCTCCTTCGGGGAGGCGAGGCCCAGTTCGGCGGCCCGGCGCCGCGCGTCGGGGCTCTCCTCCCACTCCCGAGTCGGGCACTCGTCGCCGCCGAGGTGCAGGTACGGCGAGTCGAAGACGTCCATGACCTCGTCGAGGACGTTGCGGCAGAAGTCGAGCACCTGGTCGTGGACGCCGAGCACGTTCTCGCACACCCCCCACTCCGTCCAGACCCCGAGCCGGCGGCCGGGGACGTTGCCGAGCTCGGGGTGGGCGGCGAGCGCGGCCCGGGCGTGGCCGGGCATCTCGATCTCGGGCACCACGGTGACGCCGCGCGCCGCCGCGTACCGGACCAGGCCGCGCAGTTCGGCGGCGGTGTAGGCGCCGCCGTGCGGGACGTCGTCGAATCGGCCGCTGCCCGCCCGGCCGGCCATCGACCGCGGGCGGACGGATCCGACCTCGGTGAGCAGCGGGTACGCCGTGACGGGCATCCGCCAGCCCTGGTCGTCGGTGAGGTGCAGGTGCAGGACGTTCATCCGGTGCAGCGCCAGCAGGTCGGCGGTGCGGCGCAGGTAGGAGACCGGCAGGAAGTGCCGGGCCACGTCGAGCATCAGTCCGCGCCAGGGGAGCGCCGGCCGGTCGGTGACGGTCAGGCAGGGCAGCTCCCAGACGGTGCCGGGCGCGGGCCGGTCCAGCAGCGCCTCGGCCGGCAGCAGCTGGCGGATCGTCTGGACCCCGCGCAGCAGTCCGGTCGGCTCGGCGGCGGTGAGCCGGACCCCGTCCGCCGTGACCGCGAGCCGGTAGCCCTCGGCGCCGAGCGCCCGGTCCGCCGGATCGACGGCGAACCGCACGGCGCCGTCCGCGGCGGGCGGCAGCGGCAGGCCCGCCGCGGGCGCCCGCAGCGTGCGCAGCAGGT
>NZ_JBHWBW010000168.1:0-1546 GCF_042735675.1 Kitasatospora sp. NPDC059571 | reverse complement strand
CGCGGCCCCCCCCGCCGGCCCCCCCGCGCCCCCGCCCCGGGGCCCGCGCGGCCCGCGCCCCCCCCCCCGCGCGCGGGCGGGGGGGGGCGCCCGCGCGCGCCCCCCCGCGCGCGCCAGCAGCGTGCGCAGCAGGTCGGCGGCGGGCGCGGCCGGGCCGGGCGCGTGTACGGCGGTGGCGGCGTCGAGGGTGAACCGGCCGGTGCTGCGCACGGTGTGACGGGGGGTCGGGAGGATCACGGTCGCTCTCTCCGGGGTGGGAAAAAACTTACCACTTGCGGACTGGTGCGGCACTGGTAAGAGAAGGTGGCATAGACCACTTGGCGCGTCAATACCCCTGCGACAGAAGGGCTACGGGCCGTAGGAGACCCGCTGGAGGTCGCGAACTGGTAACCCACTGGTAAAGTAGAGGCTTGGGAAGGCCCTGGCGGGACGATCACCGGCTGGCTACCCTCGGTCCCGTCGACGGCCGCGGCACGAAGGGATCCCCATGGACGACGCGAGCGCCGCACCGGCCCGCAAGCGCACCCGGGTCCGCGACTACCTGCGGGACCTCGTGGAGTCGCGGGGCCCCGCCGCCCCCCACCCCCCCCAGCCCCCGCCCGTGGCACACCGCGGGGGGTCGCCCCCCCCCCCCCGCCCCGCGGCCGCTCCCGGCGCGGGGTCGCGCAGCAGCCGGCCGAGCGGCGGCTGCACCAGCGGGGTGAGCAGCCGCACGACCGGCGGCAGGGCCAGCAGTACGGCGAGGGCGAGCGCGCAGACGCCGAGCAGCGGCAGCGCCGTCCACCAGTGGTGCAGCGCCCGGGCGTGGTAGACGCCGGAGGCCTGGACGAGCTTCAGCGGCAGGCCGTGCAGCAGGTAGACGTAGAGCGAGGCGCCGCCGAGCGCCGTCCACGCGGTGCGGCGGGCCGGCAGCAGTGCCAGGAACGCGGCCGCGGCGACCAGGGAGAGCGCGCCGAGGGCGGCCCGCACCCCCAGCCAGACCGGGTAGCCGACGTGCAGCTGGTCCGCCGACCCGGTGTACTCCACCCAGCCCGGGTCCAGCAGCCGGGGTGCGGCCAGCCAGACCGCGGCGAACACCCCGGCCATCGCCACCGCCGCCCAGCGCCGCACCTGCGGCCGGTGCAGCAGGGCGACGTGGCCGGGGCGGAGCACCAGCCCCAGCACGAACCAGGGCAGGAACGCCAGGGTGCGGCTGAGCGCCAGCTCCTCGGGGAGGGCGTGCACCGCGCCCGAGCCGGCCGCGACCAGCAGCGCCACCGCCAGCGGGTGGCGCAGCGCCGTCCACACCGGGACGGTCAGCCGCCAGACGAACAGCGACAGCAGGAACCAGGTCAGCCAGCGCGGCTGGAGCAGCGCGATCGGCTCCAGCCGCCGCTCCAGCGCCATCGGCACCAGGTTGTAGAGGAGCTGGAAGACCAGGTACGGCACGGCGACCTGGGTGACCAGCCGCCGGCCGTCCACCGCCGGGCGGGGGGGGGGCGGGGGCGGGGGGCGCGCGCCGGGGCGCTCGGACGTGAGGCTGGCGCGCGGGCGCCCCGCGGGGGGC
>NZ_JBHWBW010000167.1:0-14739 GCF_042735675.1 Kitasatospora sp. NPDC059571 | reverse complement strand
GCCGGCTCGCCTCGCCCGCTGCCACCCCCCCCCAGTCCGCCCGCGGCCCGCCGCCCCCCGCTGCGCCGAGCCCCCCGCCCCCCCCCGCGCCGCTGCACGGTGACCGCCGTGCCCGCGGCGGACGCCCCGCACTCGCCCGCCGCCTACTACCTGCCGCCCGCGCTGAACGGCTCCCGGCCGGGCACCTACTTCGCCAACACCTACCTCGCGCACGAGCGGTTCCGGTTCACCTCCGAGGCGCTCGCCTTCCACGAGGCGGTGCCCGGGCACCACGTCCAGCTGGCGCTGGCGCAGGAGTCGGCGGACCTGCCCGCGCTTCGCCGGCTGGCCTGGATCACCTCCTACATCGAGGGCTGGGGGCTCTACACCGAGCGCCTGGCCGAGGAGATGGGGCTGTACTCGGGCGATCTCGCGCTGCTCGGCGTGCTGGCGATGGACTCGCTGCGGGCGGCCCGCCTGGTCGTGGACACCGGGCTGCACGCCCGCGGCTGGGCGCGGGAGGAGGCGGTGGCCTTCCTCCGCGCCAACACCGCGATGGCGGAGGTGGACCTCCAGTCCGAGACCGACCGCTACATCGAGATGCCCGGCCAGGCGCTGTCGTACATGGTCGGCCGTCTGGAGCTGCAGCGCCTGCGGGCGCGGGCCGCGGCGGAGGCGGGTCCCGACTTCGACGTCCGGGCCTTCCACGACCTCGTCCTCGGCAACGGCCCGCTGCCGCTGTCGGTCCTCGACGACGTCCTCGCCGGCCGGCTGACGGCCGCCCGACCGAATCCCTGAACCCCACCCCTGGAGGCCTCCATGACACACCGAGAAGTCGAGCTGCTGGCCGTCGGGGCCGGGCCTGCCAACCTGGCCATGGCCGTCGCCCTGGAGGAGCTGGCACCCGATCTCGCCGAGCGGTCGCTGCTGATCGAGCGGCAGGAGAGGGTGTCCTGGCAGCCCGGGATGCTGCTGCGCGAGGCGCAGAGCCAGGTCTCGTTCCTCAAGGACCTGGTGACCCAGCGCAATCCGCTGAGCCGGTTCTCCTTCGTCAACTATCTCCACTCGATCGGCCGGCTGGACGACTTCATCAATCTGGGCACCTTCACTCCGTACCGGAGCGAGATGTCGGAGTACTTCGCCTGGGTGGCCTCCGAGCTGGCCAAGGTCCGGCTGGAGTGCGGCCGTTCGTGCGAGTCGGTGACGCCGCGGCGCAGCCCGGACGGCACGGTGACCGGCTGGCTGACGCGGCTCGCCGACGGTTCCACGGTGGGCAGCCGCTACCTGGTGATCGGGGCGGGACGCGACCCGCACGTTCCCGCGGTGTTCGGCGCGCTGCCGGCCGGGCGGCTGATCCACAGCACCGAGTACACCCGCAGAGTGGCGGAGCTGCCCAAGGACCGCGCGTACCGGGTGGTGGTGATCGGCGGGGCGCAGAGTGCGGCGGAGATGTTCAACGCCGTCCAGGCCGACCTGCCCGGCTGCCACCGGACGCTGGTGATGCGGTCGATCGGCCTGAGCCACTACGAGACGGGCAAGTTCACCAACGAGTTGTACTTCCCTTCCTTCACCGACGAGTTCTTCCGTGCGCAGCCCCGGGCGCGGGAGCAGATCCTCGCCGAGATGCACCGGACGAACTATGCCGGGCTCTCCCCCGATCTGCTCGACTCGCTGTACCGCCAGCTCTACCTGGACCGGCTGCACGGCGAGGAGCGGCTGCGGGTCGTCACCCTGGCGGACGTCACCGGCGCGGTGGAGCAGGACGGCGAGGTCCGGCTGGAGCTGACCGACCGGAAGTCCGGCGCGGCCGAGACGCTGGCCTGCGACCTGGTGCTGCTGGGGACGGGCTTCGTCCGCGAGCTGCCGGCGTCGGTGCGGCGGCTGCAGGAGTCGCTGGGCCTGGAGCGGGTCGAGGTCAGCCGGCACTACCGGCTGCTGCTGGACGGCCCGGCGACCGGCGCCTGCTACCTGCAGGGGATCAACGAGGCCACGCACGGCATCCCGGACTCGCTGCTGAGCGTGCTGGCGGTGCGCGGTGCGGAGATCGCCACCGACGTGGCCGCGCACCGCCGTGACACCGCGCTGGCCGGCCCGGGCGCCGAGCACCTGCTGAGTGCGGCCACGTCTGCCGCCTGATCTGCGAGAGGAGCGCACCATGGACATCCACGAGCTGGAGCCGGCGGAACTCAACGACGCCACCGGCCACTCCAAGCGGCTGCACCCCTGGCCGTCGCTGAACGCCCCGTTCGAGGGCGCGTTCAGCGTGATCCGGCCGCACACCGCCTCACCGCGGCACGCCCACCACGAGGGCGAGATCTTCATCGCGGCCTCCGGGACCGCCGTGGTGGAGTCGCGCGGCGAGCGGCGGCCGTTCCGGGCCGGCGACGTCGTGCACTTCCCGCCCGGGCAGGAGCACCAGATCCGCAACGAGACGGACACCGACTTCACCATGTTCAGCGTGTGGTGGGACACCGACATGGCGAAGGTCTTCCTCGCCCGCCACGAAAGCGAGTCCTGAGCCATGACCAGCCAGCCCCGCACCATCGTCATCGACACCCCGCCGACGCCCAACGGCAACCTCC
This sequence comes from Kitasatospora sp. NPDC059571, assembly GCF_042735675.1. Classification (NCBI taxonomy): domain Bacteria; kingdom Bacillati; phylum Actinomycetota; class Actinomycetes; order Kitasatosporales; family Streptomycetaceae; genus Kitasatospora; species Kitasatospora sp. NPDC059571. The sequence continues at coordinate 12,178 of NZ_JBHWBW010000167.1, read as the reverse complement.
ATGTCGGCCACCTCGCCGGGCCGTTCATCGGCGCCGACGTGCACGCCCGGTACCTGCGGGCCACCGGGCGGCCGGTGCTGTACTCCTCGGGCACCGACGAGAGCCAGACCTATGTGCTGTCCAGTGCCCGCAAGGCCGGCACCACGCCGGAGCGGCTGAGCGGCGACTCCTGGTCGGCGATCAGGGAGACCCTCCGGCTGATGGGCATCTCCCTGGACGGCTTCGCACCGTACGACGACCGGTACCGCGCGACGGTGCTGGACTTCGTCCGGCCACTGTACGAGGCGGGGAAGTTCCGGCTGCGGACGGTGCGGCTGCCGTACTCGGAGCGGCTGGGCGAGTTCCTGGTCGAGGGCCTGGTCTGCGGCGACTGCCCGATCTGCCTGTCGGAGAGCCGCGGCGGCCTGTGCGAGACCTGCGGCCACCCGAACAACTACGACGAGCTGATCGACGCGCGCTCGACGGCCGACCCGACCGATGTGCTGACCGTCCGCGAGGCCGAGATCCTGGTGTTCCCGATGGAGGAGTACCGGGAGCAGCTGGAGGCGTACTACCGCGAGAGGCTGTCCGGATTCCGTCCGCACATGGCGCAGTTGATCCGCGAGCTGTTCGCCCGGCCGCTGCCCGACCTGCCGGTGACCTATCCGCTGTCCTGGGGCATCGCGGCGCCGTTCGCACAGACCCCGGGGCAGGTGGTCAACGCCTGGGTGGAGGGCATCCCGGCGGTGATGTACACGACGGCGTACGCGGCGGAGCAGTTGGGCGAGCGCCCCGAGGGGCCGACCGACGAGCTGTGGCGCGCCGAGCGGGGCAACCGCCTGGTGTACTTCATCGGTTTCGACAACATCTGGTTCTGGGGGCTGACGCACCTCGCGCTGATCATGGCGCACGAGGGCCGCTACATCGTGCCGGACGCCATGGTGGTGAACGAGTTCTACGAGCTGGAGAACGAGAAGTTCTCCACCAGCCGGGGCCATGTGCTGTACTGCGACGAGCTGTTGGCCGAGGTGCCGCGCGACTTCGTCCGCTACTACCTGGCGCTGGCGAATCCGGAGAACCAGCGGACCAACTTCAGTCGGGCCGCGCTCACCAAGGTGGTCGAGCAGCGGCTCGCCGCGCCGTGGCGCAGGCTGGCGGCCGGTCTGGAGCGGGCCGCCGAGGCGGTCGGCACGGGTGTGCTGCCGGTCTCCGCGGCGGCGCGCGAGCGCGCCGCGATCGTGCTGGAGCGGTTCGCGCTCTGCTACGAGCTGGAGGGGTACAGCCCGACCCGGGCGGCGGATCTGATCGCCGTCCAGCTGGAGCGGCTGGCGCGCTGGTGCGACCGGCTCGGCGAGGGCGTGGACGGCCCGGACCGGGAGCGGCTCGGCGACCTGTTCCTGGAGGTCAAGGTGCTGATCGCGGCGGCCTCGCCGATCCTCGTCGACCTGGCGGAGGCGGCCGCCGAGCGCGGCGGCTTCGACGGGCTGATGACGGCGGAGGCGTTCCGGGTCAGCGAGGTCAAGCCCTTCGAACTGCCGTCGCTGGGCTGAGTGCTGCGCGGTCGCGGCCTCCGGTCTCCGGCCGGGGGCCGCGTCCGGCGCCGAGGGGTTTCATGATGCGGATCATCGTGGTGGGGGCGGGCGTGGTCGGCCTGCTCACCGCCTGGGAGTGCCATCGGGCGGGGGCCGCCGTCACGCTGCTGGAACAGGACCGGGTCCCCTCGGCGGGGGCCGCCTCGTACGACCGGCACCGGGTGCTGCGGGCCTTCCACCGCGGCGATCCGGGCCTCGCCCGGGCGGCGCAGGAGGCCCACCGGCTCTGGCTCGACTGGGAGCGGGTGCTCGACGCCGACCTCTACCGGCGGGTCGGCGCGCTGAGCCTGCTGGATCCGGCGGACGCGCCCGGACAACTGGAGCTGCTGCGCTCGGCCCGGGTCGCCGCCGACCTGCTGCACGGGCGGGAGCTCCGGGCCCGCTGCCCGTACCTGGCGGTGCCGGCCGGGGCCGCCGGCCTACTGGAACGGGACGCCGGGGTGCTGCTCGCGGACCGGGTGCTGACCGCCCTCGCGGACGGCCTGACCCGGCTCCCGGACGTCCGGGTCGAGGCGGGCCGGCAGGTCGCCGCGCTGGACGCGGACGGCTCGGGCGTGGTGCTGGCGGACGGTGAGCGGCTGCGCGGCGATGCCGTCGTGGTCGCGGCCGGCCCCTGGTCCCGCTCGCTGCTGGAGCCCGCGCAGGGCTCCGACCTGCGGCTGTACCGGCAGACCCTGCTGTACTGCGAGGTCCCGGCGGGGCGGCGGGAGGCCTGGGAGCGAGCGCCGGCGATCCCGGCGCTGGGCACCCCCGCGGGAGCCTGGCTGGTGCCCCCGGTGGCCGGCACTCCGCTGAAGCTCAGCGCCTCCGCGGCCTGCCGGGAGGTCGCGGGGATCGACGGCCGGGAGGCGCCGCGGGAGCTGCGCGCCTTCCTGGTGGAGCACTTCACCGGGCTGGTGGCCGGGTTCGCGCCGTCCTGGGTGCGCTCGGCCGCGGACAGCTACTACCTGGCCGAGGCCGGCACGCACGGCCCCAGGCTCTGCCGCCCGTCGACCGGACCGGCCTGGGTCTACGCGGCCTGCGGCGGCTCCTCGTTCAAGTTCGCCCCGCTGATCGGCCGGGCCCTGGCCCGGCGGGCCACGGGCCGCGAGCCGCAGGAACCGACCGGGCTCCCGTTCCTCGACCACCCCTTCCCGACCACCCCGCCCGAGGAGGCGACTGCGCCGTGAAACTGCTCGCCCTGGAAGCCCGTCAGAACGGCACCTACTACCACTCCCGCTACCGGCAGGTGGAGGAGTTCGGCGGCGATCTGCACGTCCTCAACGGCATCGGAGAGCCGGACTACTGGGCGCCGGGCCGCTACCGGATCGCCGGGTCGCAGCACATCGACGACCTGGTGGCCGCGGCCCGTTCCTGGCACGAGGAGGAGCGGTTCGACGGGATCCTCACCTTCTCCGAGTCGGCGGTGGTCGCCGTCGCGGCCGTCGCCGAGGCGCTGGGCCTGCCGGGCATCGGCCTGGAGGCGGCCAGGACCAGCCGCAACAAGCTGCTGATGCGCCGCGCGCACGCCGCGGGGGGCGCCCCGCACCCGGACTTCCGCTTCGTCCCGGACCTCGCGGCGGCCCTGCGGGCGGGCGAGGACCTCGGCTACCCGGTGATCCTCAAGCCCACGCTGGGCGCCGCCAGCAACTACGTCTTCCGGATCGACTCCGCGGACGACATGGCCCGGCGCTTCCCGCAGGCCGAGGCCGGCCTGGCCGGGATGACCTGGTCGGCCATGGAGGTCCGGGGCGTGGACCTCGGGCCGCACGGGCTGCTGGTGGAGTCCTTCCTGAACGGCCGCGAGATGCAGATCGAGGCCGCGGTGTGGGACGGGGAGGTGTTCCTGGGGTCGGTCGTCGACCGGATCACCGTCGAGGGCGGCACCTTCGACGACGACGTCCACCGCGCACCGACCTCGCTCGGCACGGACGAGGTCGAACAGGTGCGGCTCGCGGTGGCCGCCGGCATCCGCGCGCAGGGCATCCGGCGCGGCGTGGTCCACGCCGAGGTGCGGTTCCACGACGGCCGGCCGCACCTGCTGGAGATCGCGGCCCGTCCGGGCGGCGGCGACCTGGACTCGTTCGCCCGGGTCACCGCCGGCCACTGCCCGATCCGCGCCCTGATGGCGGCCGCCCGCGGCGAGCGGCCCGCGCTGCGGCCGTTCACCCCGACCGGGGTGCACATCGCCGGCATGGTGCTGCTCTGCGCGGCCGGCCGGATCGAGGAGATCGAGCTGCCGGAGACCGCCGGCGAGCCCGGCAAGGAGTTCTTCGTCAAGATCACCGCACGGCCGGGCGACCTGATCAGGCGCCCGCCCGAGGGCAACAACATCCTCGGCTTCCTCGGCTGCGCCGACAGCTCCTTCGAGGAGGCCATGCGCAGGGCCACCGAGTTCGCCGACAACGTGAGAGTCCGGGTCGGCCGATGAGCCGCCCGGCCGACCGAGGGGAGCACCTCCAGTGATCGACTACAACCGCAGGCGGTTCCGGGGCGAGTCCGCCGCACCCGACGCCGAGGCCACCGTCGCCGTGTACCGCCAGGCCGGCGACCTCCTGTGGGGCGAGTCCGAGGGCGGCTCCGTCCGCCGCGGCTCGCTCACCGGGGTGGTCCACACCGACGGCTCCGCCGAGTTCGCGTACACCATGGTGCTCGCGGGCGGCGAGGTGGTCGCCGGACACTGCGTCAGCACCCCGGAGTTCCTGCCGGACGGGCGGATCCGGCTGACGGAGATCTGGGAGCGGTTCGGCGAGAACGCCGACCGGGGCGTGTCCTACCTCATCGAACTCCCCTCCGGCTCCTGACCGTTCGCTGCCCGACCGCTCGCCGCCCGGCCGCGCGAAGGCCCGCCACCTGGACCGTACGCCGTCGATCCGCCCCTTGCCGAGGAGACGCCCCGCTCATGGAAATCGTCCCTGTCCCGCATTCCTCCCATCCGCAGACCGACCTGGTCGAACTGACCGATGACGAGTCCGCCCGCACCGCCCGGACCGCCGCCGCACTGTGCTCGCCCGAGCACCGCGTCGACGACCCGCAGTGGGTGGCCCGGGCCCGCGCCGCGTGGAGCGAACTGCCCTTGTCCGTACGGCAGAAGGTCCATGCGTTCCGCCGCCGGGCCGGCGACACCGGCACCCTGCTGATCCGCAACCTCCCGCTCGGCGAGGACCCGGTCCCCGCCACGCCCTCGGTGAGCGGCTCGGTGCAACGCGACACCACGGTGGCCGCCGCCGTCCTGATGATGCTGGCCTGCGGACTCGGCGACCCGGCCGCCTTCCGCGCGGAGAAGTCCGGCGCCCTGGTCCAGGACGTCGTCCCGGTGCCCGGCCAGGAGGACTTCCAGGGCAACGCCGGCTCGGTGGCCCTGATGATGCACAACGAGAACGCCTTCCACCGGCACCGGCCCGACCTCGTCATGCTGCTCTGCCTGCGGGCCGACCACGAGCAGGTCGCCGGGCTGCGGACCTCGTGCATCCGCGAGGCGCTGCCGCTGCTCACCGCCGAGACCCGGGAGGCGCTGTCCCTCGCCGAGTTCAGCACCCAGCCGCCGCCGTCCTTCGGCTCCGGCGGCGCCCCGACCCCGCCGCACGCCGTGCTGTTCGGCGACCCACTCGACCCGGACATCCGGGTCGACTTCGCCGCCACCTCGGGCCTAGGCCCGCGCGCCGAGAAGGCGCTGACCGAACTGGAGGCCGCCCTGGACCGGGTCAGCCGGACCGTCCGGCTGCTGCCCGGCGAACTCGCCGTCGTCGACAACCGCACCACCCTGCACGGCCGGACGGCCTTCCGGCCCCGCTACGACGGACAGGACCGCTGGCTGCAGCGGGCGTTCGTCCTCAACGACCTGCGGCGCTCCCGCGACCACCGGCCCGACGACGGCTACGTCCTGGTCCGCTGAGGCTCCACCGTCTCCCCACCACCCACCTCAGAACGGTAGTCGGTGCATGAGTGAGAACGACGTCGTGATCGTCGTCGGCAGCGGCCTGCGCCGCTACCGCGAGTACCTGCTGGCCGGAGCCGCCCGGCGCCACCCGGTGTGGCTCCTCGACGCGGCCGCCCCCGACTGGCAACTCCCCTATGTGACCGGGGCGGACACCGTCCCGCTGCTCGACCGCGCCCGTCTGGTGCCCGACGCCGAGGGCCTGCTGGCCACCGCCGCGCGGATCGCCGCCGAGCGCCCGGTGGCCGGGGTGTTCACCTACGACGAGACCCTGGTCATGGCCACCGCCCGGATCGCCGAGCAGCTGGGCCTGCCCGGCCTCTCGGTGGACGGCGCGGACGCCTGCCGCAACAAGCACCGCACCCGCACCGCCCTCACCGCGGCCGGCCTGCCGCAACCCGCCTTCGGCTACGCCACCACCGAGGCGGAGGCCCGGGCCCACGCCGACCGGATCGGCTACCCGCTGGTGCTCAAGCCGCGCGGCATGGGCGCCAGCATCGGCGTGGTGCGCGCCGACCGCGAGGCGGAGCTGTCGGCCGCCTTCACCGTCGCCGAGCGGGCCGGCCACGGCGGCGCCCCCGCGTACGAAGGCGGCGTCCTGCTGGAGGAGTTCGTCCACGGCCCGGAGATCAGCGTGGACGGGGCCACCCGGCACGGGGAGTACCGGCCCTTCTTCGTCGCGCACAAGAGCCTCGGCAGCGAGCCGTACTTCGAGGAGGCCGGGCACGTGGTCTGCGCCGACGACCCGCTGCTGCGCGATCCGCACCTGCTCGACGTCCTCACCCGGGCGCACCGCGCGCTCGGCCTGCGGGACGGCATCACCCACACCGAGGTCAAACTCACCGACCGCGGCCCGGTGGTGATCGAGGTCAACGCGCGGCTCGGCGGCGATCTCATCCCCTACCTCGGCAAGCTGGCCACCGGCATCGACCCGGCAGCCGTCGCCGCCGACCTCGCCACCGGCACACCGCCCGATCTGGAGCCCGCCACCACCGCGACCACGGGCATCCGCTTCCGCTACCCGAAGCAGGACTGCACCGTCGCCCGCATCCACCTCCCGGCACCCGGCGAACTGCCCGGCCTGGTGGCCGCGGAGGCGATGGCCGAGCCCGGCGCCCGCCTGCTGCTCCCGCCCAACGGCTACCTCTCCCGCTACGCCTACGTGATCTGCACGGCGGACAGCCCCGAGGAGTGCCGGGCCCGCCTGGACGAGGCGGAGCGGGCCGTACTCCTGGAGGCTCAGCCGCTCGAACCGTAGCGGCCCCGGCCCGGATGCCCGGCCGCACCCGACCGGTGCAGCCGGCCCGAGCCGTCCGTTCGCCGTGCGCGGGGCGACCCTCCGCCGCAGCCGACTCCACACCCGAAGGGGATCCATGCCTCTCACCGACACCATCCCGACCGCCTCGACAACTCCCCGGCGCCCCGGCCGTATCTCGACCCCGCGCCGGTTCCTGATGTGCCCACCGCGCCATTTCGACGTGACCTACTCCATCAACCCCTGGATGGACCCGACCAAGCCCGTCGACGGCAGACTCGCCCTCGCCCAGTGGACCGAACTGCGGAACCTCTACGAGGAGCTGGGCCACACCGTCGACATCATCGAGCCCGAACCGGGTCTGCCCGACATGGTGTTCGCCGCCAACGGCGCCACGGTGGTGGACGGCCGGGTGTTCGGCGCCCGGTTCCGCCACGTCGAGCGCACCTCGGAGGGGCCCGCGTATCTGCGCTGGTTCCTCGACAACGGCTACCGCGACGTCCACTGGCCCGAGCACATCAACGAGGGCGAGGGCGACTACCTGGTCGTCGGGCGCCGCATCCTGGCCGGCACCGGGTTCCGCACCGACCCGAGGTCGCACGCCGAGGCCCAGGAGTACTTCGGGCTCCCGGTGATCGGACTCACGCTGGTCGACCCGGAGTTCTACCACCTCGACACCGCACTCGCCGTCCTCTCCGACGAGGAGGTCATGTACTACCCGGAGGCCTTCACCCCGGGCAGCCGCTCCGTCCTGCGCGAACTGTTCCCGGACGCCATCCGGGCCACCGCGGAGGATGCCGCGGTCTTCGGCCTGAACGCGCTGTCGGACGGCCGGCACGTCCTGCTGCCCGACTCCGCCGCCCACCTCAAGGAGCGCCTGCGCGAACGCGGCTTCGAGCCGATCGGCGTCGACCTCACCGAACTCCTCAAGGCCGGCGGCAGCGTGAAGTGCTGCACCCTCGAACTGCGCGGCTGACCGACGGACACCCCGGGCGGAGGCCGCTGCCGGCCTCCGCCCCCGGCACCGCCCGCGCCGCTCGAAGAGAGCTCGGAACGGGACGTCGACGCCGTCCTCCCGCAGTTGCTTCAGCGGCTGCCTCATGCACTCCCCGGCCGAGGCCCCGTCCGCCCGCACCGGCTCCGCCGACGTGCCACGAGTCGCGGCGAAGGTCCACGCCGGGCGCCTGTCCCGGACCCGCTCCGCATCCACCCGGATCACGGCGTTCACACCCTGCGCACCGAGCCACTCCAGGATCACCGGCGTGACGTCCTCCACGCCGCCGTCCGGCTCCGCCCAGCGGTTCTTCGGCCCTCGGCCCCTCGCGTCCGCCACGCGGACGAACCTGCCGCCGACACCGCCCGGGTCCCGCTCCGGCTGCTGCTCCACGCTCCGCTCGGCGTCCGGCGGCTGCCCGACCCGTCGTTGCGGGAATATATTTGACGCGCGTAGACAAATCGGACCTTTCGGCAGTGCAGGCGCTTGCCGAAAGCTTCTGAAAGAGCGTCAGACAGCCTCTTGCGAGCGCTCGTTAACAGGTGCTAGCGTGCTCGCGTCATCAGGGAGTAGGCATATATGACGTATACCGCGTCGGCCAATACCGAAGAGACCGGACCCACGTTTCTCGTCCTGGGGCCCCTCGGAATTACCGACGGGCTGGACGTCATCCCCCTGCAGTCCTCGAAACCCGCGAACCTGCTCGCCGCACTGCTGCTGCACGCGAACTCCCCGGTGTCCGGGGAGTTCCTGCAGCAGGTGGTGTGGGGCGACGAGCGGCCGGCGACGGCCCGGGCCGCGCTGCACACCTGCGTGCAGCGGCTGCGCCGGCTGTTCGCGCGGTACGGCCTGGCCTCCGACCTGGTCGCGGCGGTCCCCGGCGGTTACCGCATCCGCGCCGGCTCGGGCAGCCTGGACCTGATGCTCTTCCGCGAGTTACTCGGGCGGGCCGGCGTCGAACCCGACCCGGACCGCGAACTGGTCCTGCTGCGCGAGGCCCTGGCGCTGCGCCAGGGACCGCTGCTGGCCAACGTCCGCTCGGAGACCCTGCACCGCGAGGTGGTCCCGCGCATCGCCGAGGAGTGGCTGCGCGCGATGGAGCGGGTCTTCGACATCCAGCTGGCCCTGGGCCGCTGTCGCGAGGTGCTCGCCGAACTCTGGCCCGCCGCCCGCTCCCACCCGGTGCACGAGCGCTTCTGGGAACAGCTGGTGGAGGCCCTCTACCGCACCGGTCGGCAGGCCGAGGCACTGGCCGAGCACCGAAGAATCAAGGAGTACCTGCGCGGCGAGCTCGGCGTGGACCCGGGCCCCGGACTGCGCCGGCTGGAGGCCGCCGTGCTCCGCGGCGAGGACCTCGGCCGCAGCTCGGACGCCGTCCGCATCCTGCCGCCCGAACACCCTCCCCCTGCCGTCCTGCCGGAGCCGACACCGCCACCGCCGCCGCCTCCCCCGCCGCCGTCCGGGCCGTCCGGCCCGCCCGGCCCGCCCGGCCCGCCGGCCGAGGCTCCCGACACCGTCCTGCGGCGCCTGGTGGACGCGGGCCTGCTGGCCGAGGAGCACGGCGGCCGCTACCGGATGCACGAGCTGCTGAGCATGCTCGCCCGGGGTGCCGCCGCCGCCGGGCCCGGCCCGGGCCCCGGGCCGGTGAGCGCCGGTCCGGCGGGCCCGTGAAACACGACGGCCCGACCGCCACCGGGACGGGTCCGCGGCGGGAACGGGCCGGAACCAGCACCGAAACGGGATTGCGCACGCAAACCGCACGCGACAGGGGCAGGGAGCCGATGACCGCCGTGTACGACGAGATCGCCGGAACGCGTCCGCGCATTCGCCGCGACGTGCTGTTCACCGAGACGCCGACGGGAGTTCTCTTCCGGAATTCAAGAGGCGGCTTCGCCGTGAATTCCGGATCGGCCTACAGATTCGCCTCACTGCTGGTCCCCCACCTGAACGGCGAGAAAAGCGTGGTGGAGATCTGCGCGGGACTCGGCGAGAAGCAGCGGGACCTGGTCGCGCAGCTGGTCAGCACCCTCTACGAGCGCGGGTTCGCCCGGCACGTGCCGCCCGGCAGCGACGGCCTGGACGCCCTGCCCGCCGCGGTCGCCGCCCGGTTCACCCCGCAGATCGACTACATCGACCACTACACGGGCGGCGCCGGCGAGCGCTTCCTGCGCTTCCGGACCGCCCGGGTGGCGGTGCTGGGCACCGACGAGGTCGCCGCCTGGTGCGCCCTCGGCCTGGTGCGCAACGGCATCGCCGCGGTGGCGGTCCCGGCCGCGCCCGCCGGCGGCGCCGACCCGTTCGCCGAGGCCGCCGAGGAGGCCCGGCTGATCCGGGCGGACGGCTGCCCGGTCGAGCTGGTCCGGCTCGACGGCAACCGGGCGCACCCCGACGGCGGGGGTCTGCCCGCCGGGTACGAACTGGTGGTGGCCTCCGAGGGGCCGCACGCACTGCTCGGGATGCTGACGGCGGGCATCCCCGAGGGCACCCGGCTGCTGCCCGCCTGGACATTCGGCGGGCAGGCCGTGGTCGGCCCGCTCACCGGCGGGTCCGCGCCCGGCTGCTGGGCCTGTGCCGCGCTGCGGCTCGGCTCCGGGCCCGGTGCCGCGGGCGCGGCCGCCGAGCTGTGGCGCGGCGCCGGTCTGGGCGGCGGGCCGCGGCCGCGGCCCGGCCGCCCGCTGGCCGCGATGATCGGCAACCTGCTGGCGTACGAGGTGTTCCGGCTGACCACCGGGGCGCCGGCGGCGGAGACCGAGGGCCGGGTGCTGCTGCAGGACCTGGATTCGCTGGACGTGGCGGCCGAACCGCTGCTGCCGCACCCGCACTGCCCGTTCTGCCGGCCGGAGCAGGAGCCGGCGGCCGGACCGGCGCCGCAGGAGCCGGCGGTGGCGTCGGCGGACGCGGCGGCCGACCGCCCCGACGCGCTGGTGGCCGCGGCTGCCGACGGCGACGACGGCGAGGCGGTGCTCGCCGGGTTGGAGTCCCGGGCCGTCCTCGTCCAGCCGCACGCCGGGGTGTTCACCGCGTACGCCGACGACGACTGGGAGCAGACCCCGCTGAAGGTCGCCACCGTGCGGCTCGGCACCGGGCCCGGTGCGGTACGCGAGGTGTCGGCGTTCGACGTGCACCATGTGGCGGGGGCCCGGGTGCGGGCCCTGCACCGGGCCGCCGAGGTGTACGCCCACCACGTGCTGACCCCGGATCTGCTGCCCTCCACCGCACGTCCCGCCGGCCCGGAGCCGGACCTGCCCCGGGTGGACCCGGCGCGGCTCTCCACCGCGAGCGGCTCCGGCGCCCCGGCCGGCTCCTGGACGATTGCGCACTCGCTGCTGGACGGCGCGGCCGCGCTGGTGCCCACGGCGGCGGTGCACCCGTTCGGCGCCGCCAACCGCGACCGGATCTGCCTGGCCACCGCGGCCGGCACCGGTGCCGGGGCGAGCCCGGCCGCCGCCGCGGCCCGCGGTCTGCTCACCGCGCTGTCCCTGCAGGCGCTGCTCGCCGCGGTCCGCGGGACGGCCGAGGTGACGGCGGTCCAGGACGGCGCGGACCTGGCCGCCGCGGCCGGCGAGGAGCGCGAACTGGCCTTCCTGCTGCGCTCGGCGAAGACCCTGGGCCTGGCGGTCGACCTGCTCGACCTGGGCGCGGGCGGGCAGGCCGCTCCCGTGCTGCTCGCCCGGACGGAGGACCCGGCGACCGGCCGGGCCCGCTGGGCGGTCGGCAGCGCGCTGACGGCGCGCCGGGCCGCCGTGGACGCGCTGCGCGACCTGCTCGGGCAGGTGCAGCTGGAGCAGCAGCAGCCGGGGGCCGCCGACCCGGGGGACCCGCTGCTCGGGGACTTCGACCCGCGCACCCTGACCCCGTCCGGGCCGTCCGCGCTGCCCGCGGACGGGCCGGCCGGCTGGCCCGTCCTGCTGGAGCGGCTGAGCCGGCGGGGCGACGAGGCGCTGGTGGTGCGCACCGGTTCGGCCGATCTGCGGGCGGCCGGCGTCCATGTGGCGCGGGTGGTGCTGGTGCCGGCGGTGGCCCGTGACCGCTGACACGGCGGTGCCCGAGACGCTGCCGGACGCCCCGGCGGCGGCACCGTGGGAGGCGGTCTGCCGCGCCCTGGAGCGGCTCGTGGCCTCGGCACCCGACCCGTCCGCGCCCGGCACCGGGCCGGCGCCGCTGGCGGTCCGGCCGCTCGGTGTGCGGGACGAACTGACCTGCTCTGCCGAGCCGTTCACGGCAGCGGACGGCGCCGCGCGGCCCGTCCCGGTGCATCTGCACGGCCACCAGGCCGTCGTGGGCCCGTTCCCCGGGCCTGCCGGGACGGCCGGGCGGGGCCCCAGCCCGCGCTGCCTGGCCCGCCGCTGGCACGCGCTGCGCCCGCCGGCCGACCGCGACGCGCAGGAACTCGGCGCGCGGCCCCGGGCGGCGGGCGCGCCGCCGATTGCCACCCCCCCGGC
>NZ_JBHWBW010000166.1:0-14870 GCF_042735675.1 Kitasatospora sp. NPDC059571 | reverse complement strand
GGCCTCGCCGCACTGGTTTCGAAGGTAGGCAACCCGCCCGGGGCTTTCAAGGAATCCGGACATCCCCGCAGGTCAGACCCCGTTTACCGGCGGTATCGATCACGCGCGGGGCATCCTCGGGCGCCATTTCCCAGGGGTCCCGGCGCGGGCAGGGCAGCCTCCGGTGACCCGGATCACGCCGGTACGGCGGTGACGGCCGCCACAGCGTCGACGCGCTGTCCGCACCCGGACACCCAGCGCCGACCCGGGCACCGCCGGACCTCCGCCCGGATGTGGTCCGGCCCACACCCCGGGCCGGGCGCCCGGCCCGGCACCCGGGTCAGCCCGTCGGCCAGGCCAGCCGGACCGCGAAGAACAGCACCAGCCCGTAGCCGAGTGCGTACGTGGTGCGCCGTGCACGGACGGTCAGCCGGGCGCCGGCCAGGGCCCCGGCCGCAGCCAGGACCTGCTGCCAGGCGAGCGAGGCCACGAAGACCGCTCCGGCGAAGACCGCCGCGTCCACCGCCCGGACGGTCGTCCCGCCCCGGGCCGCCGTGAGGGCGGTGAAGTACAGCGCGGTCGTCGGGTTGACCAGGGTGAGGAGGGCGAACCGCCCGAACGACCGGCGGGCCGACCCGCCGCCCGCCGCGGCGCCGGTTTCACTGCCGCCCTCCGCGACCGGGCGGGCCGGTCCGCCGCCCGTGGCGCCCATGCCGCGCAGCCCGAGCAGCCCGCGGACGGCGATCACGGCCAGCACCAGCCCGGCGCAGAGCCGCACCCAGCCCTCGCCACCGCCGAGCAGCCCGACCAGCCGCGGCCCGACCAGCACCGCGACGGCGGCGTACAGCAGGTCGACTGAGGCGACCGCGGCGGCCGCGGCCGCGCCCAGGCGCAGCCCCCGGCCGCCTTCCTGGAGGAGGAGCACGCCGACCGCGCCCAGGGGCATCGCCACGCCCAGACCCGCCGCGGCACCCGCCGCTGCCGTGCTCACCAGGGATCCGATCATCGGGCCAGGGTGGCGCACCGGCCCGGCTCCGCGCGACCGATATTTCGCGCGCCCGTAGGCCGGGGCCGGCCAGCGGAAGGGGTGGCTCCGGACCGCTCGGCACCGGGGCGGCCTCCGCTCGGCCGTACGCTCACGCACGACTGCGGGGGTCGGCGCCGGGTCGGATACTGTCCCTCCCGAACGGATTCCCGGTGTGATTTTCCGTTATCCGGTCCCCGCTGCCCGATCTCCCACTACGACAGCAACACCAGCACAGGGCCGGACACGGCCGACCGAGAAGGTGGACCACGCCATGGACAGTGACCGCGCAGCGCTGCTGGTCGTGCAGGCCCGGGCCGGCGACCAGCGAGCGACGGACGAACTGATCAGCGGGCACCTGCCTCTGCTCTACAACATCGTGGGCCGCGCACTCAGCGGGCACCCCGACACCGACGACGTGGTGCAGGAGACGATGCTCCGCGCCGTGGACGGCCTGTCCGGCCTGCGCGACCCGGCCGGGTTCCGCTCCTGGCTGGTGGCGATCGCGATGAACCAGATCCGCCGCCGCCACCACGACCGGATGCAGGCCACCGACGGGACGGGGCTGCACGACGCGTACGACGTCGCCGACCCGGGCGCGGACTTCGTCGATCTCACCATCGTCCGGCTCGGCCTGTCCGGACAGCGCCGCGAGGTCGCCGAGGCCACCCGCTGGCTGGACGAGAGCGACCGCGAACTGCTCGCCCTGTGGTGGCTGGAGGCGGCGGGCGAGCTGACCCGGCCGGAACTGGCCGCGGCGCTCGAGCTCAGCCCGCAGCACGCGGCCGTCCGGGTGCAGCGGATGAAGGGCCAGCTGGAGACCGCCCGGGTGGTCGTCCGGGCGCTCAACGGCGGCGGCCGCTGCGCCGAGCTCGCCGAGGTGACCGCCGTGTGGGACGGCGTGCCGAGCGCGCTGTGGCGCAAGCGGATCGCCAGGCACGCCCGGGACTGCCGCACCTGCGCCCGCCACTGGTCCGAGCTCTACCCCGCCGAGGGTCTGCTGGCCGGCCTGGCGATGGTCCCGATGCCGGCCGGGCACGCCGGTGCGGCGGCGGCCTTCACCGCCGCCCACGCGGCGGGCGGCTCGGCGACACACACCGGCGCCGCCTCCGCGGTGCCCGGTAGTTCCGCGGGTGGCGGGAAGGGCCTGCCGCGCTCGCACCGCCGCGGCGGAAGCCGTTCCATCGGCCACCGCCGGCTCGGCGCCCGCCCGAGAATCCCGATGGCCGCCGGTGTCGGCGGCGCGGCCGCGGTCACCGCGGCGGCCGCGGCCCTGATCGCCGTCGGACTGCCGGACACCGCGGGCACCACGGCCGCGGCCGAGCCCTCACCGGTCCAGGTCCGCGCGGCGGTCTCGTCCGAGCTGCCGCCCTCGCCCACGCCGTCCGCGTCGCCGTCGTCCTCGCCGAGTCCGACGCCCAGCCCGTCCGTCTCGAAGACGCCCACGCCGACCCGTCCGCGCAGCGCCTCGCCGTCGAACCAGAGCCTGCAGCAGCAGGTGCTGGCGCTGGTGAACGCCGAGCGCGCCAAGGCGGGCTGCACGCCGGTGAAGGCCGACAGCAAGCTCCAGACCGCCGCCCAGCGGCAGTCGGACGACATGGCGGCGCGGAACTTCTTCGACCACACCAACCCCGACGGCCAGGGTCCGCAGGCCCGCATCGACGCGGCCGGCTACAAGTGGAGCAGCTGGGGCGAGAACATCGCCAAGGGCCAGCGCGACGCCGCGGCGGTGATGGACAGCTGGATGAACAGCCCGGGCCACCGCGCGAACATCCTCAACTGCGGGTTCACCGACCTCGGGGTGGGGATCCACCAGGGGTCCGGCGGGCCCTGGTGGACCCAGGACTTCGGCTCGGCGCCGTGACGGGCGGCCCACCGGCCGCGGCGCCCGGCGCGGGCAGGATCGTTCGTGTGCATGCGCCCGGGACGGGCGGAGTTGAAATCCACCGCGCCGCCCGGCGAGGATGGCCGTCGTGAGCCCGGTGCACTGCGCCGGGCACCCGACCGCCAGGAGCACCCGTGAGTGACGCCGTCCGCGACGAGAAGAGCCGCCGAAGGGCGATGCTGGTCCGCGCCTCGATCTACATCGCGGGCACCCACCTGTTCGCCGGGTTCGTGATCCTGCTCTTCACGCTGGGCGGCCGCCGCTGAGCACCCCCGCCACTGAGCACCCCGCCGCCCGAGAGGCGGCGGGGCGCTTGGCCGGAGACGTCCGGTCGACCGGGGACACCCGGTCTGCGGGAGACGGTCAGCGGGAGACGGTCTGCGGAGCGGCAGCGGTCGCGGCGAAGCCGTTCGCCCACAGGCTGTCCACCCGGCGCTTCTCCGTGGCGTTCGGGTAGGGGTTGGTGCAGGAGGTGCCGGGGCCGCCGCCCGACATCAGCTCGCTGCACGGCCCGGAGTAGTGGTCCGGCAGGCCGAGCACGTGGCCGGTCTCGTGCGCGGTGACGCGGACGGAGTTGTACTGCCGGTTCTGCGCGTAGTCGAGGAAGATGTAGCCGCTGCCGTGCCCGTCGGTGCTGGCGTAGGAACCGCGCGAGTCGTTGCCCTCGTAGTAGCGGAAGTCGGCGTTGCTGCCGGAGCGCAGCTGGACGTTGCGCACCGAGCCGTTCCAGATCGAGGCGGCGCTGGCTATCTGGCTGCGGAAGGTGGGCGCGCTGCTGGCGTCGTAGGTGACGTACACCGCCTTGAGGTAGGGCTGGGCGGCCTGCTTGGCCAGCGCGGACTTCATCACGGCGGCGTAGAAGGCCCGGTTCCCGGCCTCCTCCGCGGCACTGCCGGCGTAGCCGGAGACGGCGCCGGCGGACGACGGGCGGGCCTGGGCGGCGGTCGCGGGCGCGGCCATGCCGGCGGCGAGCGCGAGACCGAGGGCGGCCGACAGCGCGAGCACGGAGCGGTTCATGTGGGGGACTCCATCCACGGACCCGACGGGCGCGGATTGGGGGCCGCTGCGCGCCGGGCGATCGGTTGATGAACCGAGCTTCGGGCAGGCCGGCCGGTGTGCGGATGATGCCAACCGGCGATAGCACCGTGCGATGTCCGCCGCACGGCGGGGATCTGACGTCATGACATGTCCTTGGCAGACTCTTGGTCCGCTCGTTAAGCTCCCGTCGTGGAGCTCGACGTCCGACACCTCCGCGTGCTGTGCGCGATCGCCGACACCGGGAGTGTCCGCAAGGCCGCACGGCAGCTCGGCATGACCCAGCCCTCCCTCACCACCCAGCTCAACCGCATCGAACGCACCGTCGGCGGCGCCCTGTTCACGCGCGAGCAGACCGGCAGCCGGCCCACCGCACTCGGCCACTCCGTGCTCTCCCGGGCCCGGCCGATCATCGGCGAGATGGCCGCCCTGGTCGCCGCCGCCCGGCACGAGGCCGCCGGCGGCCCGCGGCGCCGGCTGCGGATAGGCAGCGTCGGCAGCCGGGCCACCGCCGCCTGGCTGCGCCGGGTCCACGCCCGGCTGCCGGACACCGACACCACCATCCAGATCGACGTGTCGGCCATCGCCCTGCTGCGGATGGTCGCGGCGGACCAGCTCGACGTCGCGTTCGTGCACGAGAGCGAGGGCTTCCCGCTCAAGGTACCGACCGGGGCCGAGCACCGGGTGCTGATCACCCGCGAGCCCCAGTTCGTCGCGCTCGCCGCCGGCCACCCGGCCGCGGCACTGCCCGTCGTCCGCCTCACCGACCTCGCCGGGGACGCCTGGATGGTCGACCCGACGGCCGACCACGAGTACGCGGCGCTGCGCCGGGTGCTGACCGGCGCCGGGCTCGACCCGCGGGTCGTCCAGGTCCGCGACAACGCCACCGCCGCCGAACTGGTCGCCTCCGGCGAGGCCGTCCGGCTCTGCCAGCCGACCGCCCCGCCCGGCCCGGGGACGGTGCTGCGCCCGGTCCACGGCGACCCGTTCGCCGTGCGGCTGCTGCTCGCCTGGCGGCCCCGAACGACCAGCGCCCGCACCGTGGACGCCCTCCACGCCGACCTGCGCGCCGCCTACCTCGCCCTGGCCGGCGTCAACCCGGCCTACCGCGCCTGGCTGCTCCAGCACAACCGCAGCCTGCGCCAACTCCTGGCCCACCCCGGCGCGTGAGCAGCCGTCCGCGGGCGGGGCCGTGCAGCAGGTCCGCTCGGCGGCGGTCCGCTTCGCCTCGCCGGCCGCCCGCGTCGAGGAGGTGAACACCGGCGCGAGTCCGCACCCTGCGTCCGCCTCCCGACCCGGGCGGCCGCAATCCCGGACGCTAGGAGGGGCGCCCGCCGAACTGCCAGAGGTGCACCTCGATGTCGGCGTAGCGGTCCGCGGTAAGGACGGCGCGTGCCGTGACAGGGTCCGGGGCCCGGAGCAGTACGGCCGTGCCCAGCCAGGCGGTGCCGTCGTCGGCGAGCAGGGGGCCGTAGGCGATCAACTCATGACGGTCGGACGGGATCGCGAGGTCGGCGGGCTCCCCCTCGCCGAGGCCCAGCACCAGGTACCGGTTGCCGCCGGTCCGGCCACCGGGGAATTCCCACATCGTGCGCCCCAGCGTGTTGCGCCACCGGCGCAGCAGCACGTCGCGGTAGACGCCGGCCCGGTGGTTCGGCTCGTCGAAGGCGAACGCGCGGGCGGCGGCGGGGTCGGGCAGGTCCAGGATGTGCACACTGCCGGTCGGGGTGTCGCCGTCGTCCGCGAGGGTCGGGCCGCGGGCGATCATCTCCTTCGCGTACCGGTCCATGTAGGACCAGTGCTCTTCCAGCAGTTCGTCGCGCAGCGGCAGGGAGCCGGGCCGGTCGCGGTGGTAGGTGAGGAACTCCATGCTCCGAGGATCCCGTCGCAGCGTCAGCCGGGTCGAGCGGATTTCATCGCGCGCGGACGCGCCCGGCGGCGGTTTCCCGGTCGTCCGTTCCGGCGGAAGGGCTACAGGGTCCCGGCGTCGGGCCAGTGCGACCAGTGGCTGTTCGGCGGGAGGGTCGGCCGGTAGCGGGCCGGGTCGGCGGAGTCGAGCACCTCGGCGATCAGCCGGAAGGTCTCGTGCCGGCTCGGCGGCACCTCCCAGAGGTCCTCCGGCTGGTTCCACTCGTCGAGTCGCAGCAGCTCCGGCAGGTCGGACGGGACGGCGGCCCGCACCTCGGCCGAATCGGCCAGCAGCAACGGCCGGTGCGCCGGGGCGAGTCGGCGGAACACCTCGTACAACGGGGTGCCGGCGACGGCGTCGACGGGCAGGGCGGTCCCGCGGACGACGACCGGAGCCCGTCCCCCGTAGGTCTCGGTCCCCTCCGGGTCGAGCTCCGCCATGTTCTCCACCCGGTCCAGGAAGTCGCCGTACCCGGGCTCGCCGCGCGTCAGGCAGTTGCCGTAGCAGTGCATGACGTCCACGAGGCCGCCGGCGCGCGGGTTGTAGCCCAGCAGCTCCACCACCACGGCCCAGCGCGCGGTGTCGCCGAACAGATGGATCCGCCCGTCGACCGGGTAGGCGTAGCCGTTGTCCAGGTCCGGGAACTCGGCCCGGTCGGCACAGAGATCGAACTGCCCGAGGATCGACGAGGTGGTCATCACGGGACCAGGTTATAGGTCCTGTTGCGAAAGTGGATCTTGTTCGTCGATGGTCACGTCCCGTGGGACGTGGGGATCCGACGAGTGGCCGGTGGGCCCGGCTTGAGTCGTTGCCGCCCCGGGTATCAAGCCGGGCGGCCCGCAGGTGTGGAAGCGGCGGCAGCTGAAAGACGGGATGGCGGTCGCCTGCCCGATACTGTCGGGCGTGGACTTCACCTCTGACGGGACGGACGGCCCGCGTCTGGACGCCGCCTCCGTGGCTCAGCTTGGTCTTGGCAACAACGTCTGGGGATCCCTGCCCGGGACAGCCAGCGCCCAGAGGGCGGCTGAGCTGTTCTTCCGCGCCGGCTGGCGGGTCCGTCGGTCGAACCGGACCGAGTTCCAGGTCGAGAACGAGTGCGCGGAACTTGAGCTGACTCCACTCGAACCCGTCGTGTTCAGCGGGTTCGTGGCCCCCGATCGCATCACTGACCTGCTGGCGGCACTGAACGGGATGGGCTTGTCCTTCAGCGTCGAGTTCGAAGACCGCGAAGGGGGCGAGCACGTCTTTGGCTCGCCCGACCGGGCGACTGACAGACTCAATCGTGGTGAGCCCGGTTCTCCTTTGCCGGGAGCTCGCGTCACTGGCGGGTTCGGCAGGAGTCACCGGTCAGGGTGAGCACCTCGGCATGGTGGACCCTGCGATCGATCACGGCGACCGCGACGTCGCCGGAGAAGGTCTCTCCACCGAGCTGGGGCTGGAACTTGTTCCCTCAAACGAATTGTCGCTGCGAGCTGCTCACAGATTCTATGATCGCTGCTTCCCACGTCCGGATGTTGTTGCGATGGCTGTAACGGACCCGAGCGCGGCCCGTTGTCGCCGTCCTCCGGTGATCTGTTGCCGGGCGCCGTCCTGGAGCTGGCGGTGGTCGGTTAGCATCCGGCATGGCCACGCACTGGAAGAACAGTCCCGAGATGTTCGTGCTGATCCTTCGACGTCATGGACTCGAGCCGGACGCGGTCGACGACGTTGCGCGGGCATGGTCTGCGTTCCAGGAGTTCGTTCAGATGGAAATCGACGGGATCGAGCCTGCGGAGGACGACGGCGACGGGTTCATCGTGCAGTGGGGGCGGTGGAGTTGGAACGACGACCGTCCCGCACTGGTCTTCACCAGGCAGTTCGCGGTGCGCGACGAGGGTGACCAGGATGACGAGTTCTGGCAGCCGCAGCGCTGGAGCGTAGAGCTCGAACTTTTCTTCACCGATGCCCCGGCCTGGGCCGACCTGGGTGATTTGCCCTGGTCCGACAGCATGGGCTTCGACTTCGATCCCATCGGCCATGAACGGGCCGCAGCGCTATCCCAGATTGCCACGTTCATTGAAACGCTTCCGCAGGTCAGCGCGATGTGGCGGGCGGTCCCGGTGGGTAGCGCCCTCGGGCTCGAACGCGCGGACTGATCTGTCAGCGGGCCCCTGCTGCCGAGCTCTGGGCGTGTCGCGACCGCGGCGGTCGAGTTCGCAGCGGAGGTCGAGGTTCTGGCCGTGGGCCTGCTCCAGTGCGTCCCACAAGGCCTGGACTTCCCGGCGGTGCTGTTCTTCAGTCGGGTGATGTGGCTGGTCAGGGCGAGGACGAGGGTGCTCTCCGGGCCCGCTGGGGTGGCCGGTGCGGGGATGGGGCGGGTCTGGGCTCGCAGGCGTTCGATGCGTCCGCGCAGGTCGGGGTGGTTGTAGAGGAAGGCGCGGGAGACCCCGGCCTCGTGCTGGACGGCCCGGAAGGTGATCGCCTCGCCGCGCTTGATCAGCCGCCGGATGGCATGCTCGGCGGCCACGGTCTCGGTCTGCGACTTTGCCTTCGCGGCGGCGGTGGGGGTCTGGGTGCGCTGGGTGCGGGCGTCGGTCATGGCCGGGTCCTTCGGTGGCGGTCGAGGTCGATGGTGAGAGGGACGGGCCCGGTGGGGGCGGTGCCGCAGCCGGCGCCGCGGCCGGGCTTGGCATGGATCGCGTCCAGCGGCCTCAAGGCCCACTTCCGCAACAGGCCCTGGAGTGCCGCCACCCGATCCGGGCACCCGACACCCGGCCACCGGCCCGGGCGGATTCAGTACGTCCCGAGGAAGCGGTCCAGGACGCGGACGCCGAAGTCCAGGCCGGCCACCGGGACGCGTTCGTCCACGCCGTGGAACATCCGCTGGTAGTTCAGGTCCGGGCCCAGCCGGAGCGGGGCGAAGCCGTAGCAGTCGATCCCCAGCCGGTTGAAGGTCTTGGCGTCGGTGCCGCCGGACATCAGGTACGGGGCGGGGTGCCCGTCGGCGTCCTCGGCGCGCAGGGCGGCGGTCATCGCGCGGAACGCCGGCCCGGTGGGGTCGGCCGCGGCGGCGTCCTCCAGGTTGATGAACTCCCGTGTCACGGCGGGGCCGAGCAGCCGGTCGACGGTCTCCAGGTACTCGTCGCGGGTGCCGGGCAGGTAGCGCCCGTCGACCTGGGCGCGGGCGGTGCCAGGGACCACGTTCACCTTGTGGCCGGCCTCCAGGACGGTCGGGGTCGCGGAGTTGCGCACGGTGTGGGCGAAGAGCTCGCCGGCCCGGCCGAGCCGGGCGGCCTCGGCCTCCAGCCGGTCCCGGTCGATCGTGGTGCCGAGGACCGACTCGAGTTCGGTGATCAGCGCCTCCACCGGCGGCGTCAGCCGGACCGGCCAGCTGTGCGAGGCCAGTCGGGAGAGCGCGTGGACGAGGGTGGCGACGGCGTTGTCACCGCCGGGCCGGGAGCCGTGCCCGGCGGTGCCGGTGGCGGTCAGCCGCATCCAGGCGGTGGACCGCTCGCCGACCGCGACCGGATAGATCCGTCTCTCGTCGCCGACCGGCACCGAGAAGCCGCCGGACTCGCCGATCGCCTCCCGGCAGCCGTCGAAGAACTCCCGTTGGCGGGAGGCCACGTAGCGGGCGCCGTACTCGGCGGTGGCCTCCTCGTCGGCGAGGAGGGCGAGCAGCAGGTCGCGCCGGGGCCGGCGGCCGGTGCGGGCCCAGCCGAGGACGAGCGCCAGCGTCATCGCGACGGTGCCCTTCATGTCGACCGCGCCGCGGCCCCACAGGCAGCCGTCGTGGAGCTCCCCCGAGAGCGGGTGGCGGCTCCAGTCCGCGGCCTCGAACGGCACGGTGTCCAGATGGCCGTGGACGAGCAGCGGCGCGAGCGCCGGGTCGGTGCCGGGGACTCTGGCCAGCACACTGGCGCGCCGCGGCGCCGCTTCCACCAGCAGCGGTTCGATCCCTGCGCCGGCGAGCAGGCCGGCCACGTACTCGGCGGCCGCCCGTTCGCCCGGCCCGGTGCCGTCACCGGGGTTGGTGGTGTCGATCCGCAGCAGGTCGTGGCAGATCCGGGCCGCCTCCCCCTCCGCCCCGGGGGCGGCGTCAGGTCCGGCGGGCAGCGGGGCAGCGCTCATCGGTGGTCCTCTCGTACGGGCGTGGGGGTGCGACGGGAAGCCGGGGCTCAGCCGTAGCCCTGCTCGGCGGCGGCACTCGCGACCACCGTGCAGACCTTGAAGGTGCGGGCGGCCCGGGTCGCCGACGGCGCGGTGTACGCCACCGTGCAGGGGCCGGTCAGCTCGACGGTGGGGACGGCGGCCACCGCCTCGGCCTGGTGGGTGGCGTGGAAGTCGATCTCGAAGCGGTGCGGTCCGGTGACGGGTGCCGGCCGTTCGCCGTTCAGCGCGGCCGCCGCGGCGGCCCGGGCCTCGTCGCGGATCAGCTCGGCGCTGCGCTCGGGCGGCAGGCAGAGCGCGGCGTAGCGGCTGACGCACTCCTTCACCGCGGCGGTGCGGGCGCCGGGCGCCCACCGGGCGGCGGCCGCGCAGGTGAGGTCGTCGCCGGTGACCAGCAGGACGGGAACGCCGTGCTCGGCGGCGGTCAGCGCGTTCATCCGGCCCTCGTCGGCCGGTTCGCCGTCGATCCGGAAGCCGGTGAGTCCCGCGCCGAGATAGGTGTGGGCGAGCACCCCGTGCACGCCGGCCCCGGTGTGGTAGCCGAGGAAGACCACGGCGTCGGCGTCCTCGATGCCCTGCATCATGCCGAGCGGCTTGTGCCGGCCGGTCAGCAGCCGGGCGCGCGGGTCGAGGTCCTCGATCAGCACGTTGCGCTGGGTGTCGTGGGCCTCGTTGACCACCACCTCGGCGGCGCCGCCGGCCAGCAGGCCGGCCACGCAGGCGTTGACGTCGGAGGTCAGCATCCGGCGCATCCGGGACCAGCCGGGGGTGCCGGGCAGGACGTCGCCGGGCCAGGTGGCGCCGGTGGCGCCCTCCATGTCGGCGGAGATCAGGACGCGCATCGGACGGCCTCCGGCCCGGTGGAGCCGATCGTGCGGGCGGCGAGCGGCGGCTCCAGCAGGGCGAGCCGCCCGTCGGCGGTCAGCCGGGCGCGGGTGCCGAGCGGCACGGTCAGCTGGAGCTCCCCGTGGCCGGCGGGCAGTCCGGCGGCGACCGGGATCCCGAGGCCGCCGAGCCGGTCGGCGAGCAGCGCCTCGACGTCGGCCGGGTCCCCGCAGTCGGTGAAGTCGCCGAGCACGATGCCGGCCGCCCGGGCGAGGACGCCGGCGCGCAGCAGCTGGGTGAGGATCCGGTCGAGCCGGTAGGGCTCCTCGCCGGTCTCCTCCAGGAGCAGCAGGCACCCGTCGGGGGGCAGTGCGGTGGGGGTGCCGACCGAGGCGGCGAGCAGGCTGGCGTTGCCGCCGGCGAGGCGGCCCTCGGCGATGCCGGGCACCAGGGGCGGTGCGGTGAGCGGGAGTTCGGTGACGCGTTCGGGGTGGAACAGCACGGTGTGCAGGTGCGCCGTGTTGGCCGGGGAGTCGGTGAACGCGGCGGTCGCGGGCATCGGGGTGTGCAGGGTGGTGGTCCCGAGCCTGCGGGCGGCGGCCTCGTGCAGGGCGGTGACGTCGCTGGAGCCGGCCAGCACGGTGGGCGGCGCGGCGGCGGCCAGGTCCCAGTCGACGAGATCGGCCATCCGCTGGGTGCCGTACCCGCCGCGGGCGCAGAAGACGGCCCGGACGGCCGGGTCGGCCAGCGCCGCGGTGAGGTCGGCGGCACGGTGCCGGTCGTGCCCGGCGAGGTGGCCGAGGTGCCGGTCGCGGACGTGCGGCAGCACGGTCACCTCCAGGTTCCAGGAGGCGAGCAGGGCGGTGCCGCGGTCGAGCAGGTCGGGGTCGACCGGGCCGGCGGGCGCGACGACGGCGACCCGGTCGCCGGGCAGCAGGCCGGGCGGGACGACGCGCGGGGCCGAGGGCGGCACGGCGGGCGGTGCGGCGGGCATGGCGGTCCTCATCTCAGCTATCCCGGCTATCTCAGCTTGGGGTCGTACGCGTCGCGGACGGCGTCGCCGAGCAGGATGAAGCTCAGCACCGTCGCGCACAGGAACAGCGCGGGGAACGCCAGCAGGTGCGGGAAGTCGAGGAAGTACGCCTGAGCGGCGTTGAGCTGGAGCCCCCAGGAGAGGGCCGGGTACTGGAGTCCGACGCCGAGGAAGTCCAGGGTGGCCTCCCCCGAGATGACGTTCCCGACGTTCAGCATGGCGACCACGACGACCGGTGTCACGGCGTTCGGCAGGATGTGGCGGAGCATCAGGCGCAGCGGTCCGGCGCCGCCGGCCCGGGCGGCCAGCACGTAGTCGGCGTCCTTGGCGGCGATCACCTGGGCGCGCATCACCCGGGTCATGGTGGTCCAGCCCAGCACGACCAGGACGAGGGTCATCGCGCCGAGGCCGTGCCGGGGGAAGGCCACCAGGACGACGGTGGCGCCGAGGACGAACGGCAGGCCGAAGAAGACGTCGGTGAGCCGGGAGACGGCCGCGTCGACCCAGCCGCCGTGGAAGCCGGCCAGCAGGCCGAGGACGACCGCGACCAGCAGGGCGCCGGCCGTGACCGCGAGGCCGATGACCAGCGAGGGCCGGCTGCCGCGGACGACCTGGCCGAGGTAGTCGCAGCCCTGGAGGTCGAAGCCGAACGGGTGGGCGAGGCTCGGGCCGACCCGTGAGTCGGAGAGCTCGCAGCGGCCGCTGTCGTGGGTGAGCAGCGCGACGAACGGTTCGGGGAAGGCCGCCATCAGGCTGATCAGCAGCAGCGTGGCGAGAGCGGCGAGCACCAGCGGGCGGGCCCGCAGCTCCTGCCAGGCGGCGGCCGACGGGGTGTCGGCGGAGGCCAGCCGGCGGCGGGGCCGCGCCGGTTCGGCGGGCGGCAGGACGAGGTCGGCGGGCGGGCTGGCCGGCGGGCTAGTCATGGCGGATCCTCGGGTCGAGCAGGCCGTACAGGAGGTCGACGAGCAGGTTGGCCAGGCAGAACACCAGCACCAGCAGGGTGGTGATGCCGACCACGGTGGGGCCCTCGCGCAGTTGGATGGCCTGGAAGACCTGCTGCCCGATGCCGGGGAGGTTGAAGATGTACTCGGTGACGACGGCGCCGGCCATCAGCGAGCCGAGCTCGACGCCGAGGAAGGTCGCCACCGGGATCAGCGAGTTGCGCAGGGTGTGCCGGACGATGACGCGGCCGCGGCGCAGTCCCTTGGCGCCGGCGGTGCGCACGTAGTCGGCGCGCAGGTTCTCCAGCAGCGAGGCCCGGGTGAGCCGGGCGACGTAGGCGACGCCGAAGGAGGCGAGCACCAGGCCGGGCAGCAGGTAGGCGCTCGGCCAGCCGCCGTCGGCGCCGGAGACCGGGAACCAGCCGAGCCGTACCCCGAACAGCAGTTGGGCGAGGTAGCCGACGACGTAGACCGGGACGGCGATCACCAGGGTGGTGCCGGCGAGCACCGCGGTGTCGGCCCAGCGGCCGCGGCGCAGCGCGGCCCAGACGCCGAGGGCGATGCCGAGGACGGCCTCGAAGAACCAGGCGGTGAGGCCGAGCCGGAGGGTGACCTGCCAGCGGCCGGCGATGGCGTCGGCGACCGGCTGGCCGGTGAAGGTGCGGCCGAGGTCGCCGGCGAGCAGGCCGCGCAGGTAGTGCAGGTACTGGGCGAACAGCGGCTCGTCGAGGTGGTAGCGGGCGCGCAGCTCGGCGAGGACGGCGGGCGGCACCGGGCGGTCCCCGGCCAGTCCCTGGATCGGGTCGCCGGGCAGCACGAACACCAGGGTGTGGATGAGGAAGGTGGTCGCCAGCAGTACCGGTACGGCGTAGAGCAGGCGGCGGGCGAGGTAGCGGCCCATCGGCGGGGGTGCCCCCTGGAGGTCGGTTCGGTGGTCGGATCAGTGCCGTACGGTCACCCGGTCGAGGTGCAGTCCGCCGACGTACGGGTCGAGGACGACGTTGCCGACCCGGGTGCTCCAGGCGGTCTGGTCCTGCCAGTTCCAGAGCGGGATCAGCGGGAGGTCGGCGAGGGCGAGGTCCTCGGCGCGGTGATACCAGGTGAGGCCCTCGGCGGGGGTGGCGGCGGCGTCGCCGCGGGCCAGCGCGTCGTCGAACGCCGGGCTGTGCCAGCCCATCCGGTTGCCCGGGCCGAACAGGCCGGCCAGGTAGTTCTGCACGCTGGGGTAGTCGATGACCCAGTTCTGCCGGTACGGGCCGGTCTCCTTGCGGCCGTTGAGGATCGGGCCGAGGTCGGCGCCGGACATCTTGCGGAAGACCACGTTGCGGATGCCGAGGTTCTGGCGCAGTTCGTTGGCCACCGCGGTCATCCACTGCTCGTACGTGGGGTCGGAGTTGGCGAAGTACAGCTCGACCGTTCCGGTGAAGCCGCCGGCCCGGTCGAGGAGGGCGCGGGCCTCGGCGGGCCGGTAGGCGCAGGCCTCGCCGCAGGCGCCGGCCCGGTGGCCGGGGATCATGCCGGCGACCAGCGAGTCGGCCGGGACGAACACCTCGTTGAAGATGGCCCGGGTGATCCCGGGCCGGTCGATCGCCATCGACAGGGCCTTGCGGACGTTCGGGTCGGCGTAGCGCGGGTCGCCGAGCGGCAGGCCGAGGTAGTCCATGGTGCCGCTCGGGCGCACCGAGTAGCGGCGGCCGAAGGTGCGGCGGGCCTCGTAGGCCCGGGCGGCGGGCACGCTGGTGACGAAGTCGACGTGTCCGGCGCGGAGTTCGGTGAAGGCGGTGTCCTTGCTGGTGAAGATGCGGAAGTGCACCGCGTCGGCCATCGGCGGTCGGGCGCCGGTGTAGCCGGCGGCCCGTTTCAGGTCGATCCGCTGGTTGTGCTGCCAGTCGCCGTCCATCGCGAACGGCCCGTTGCCGACCGGGTGCCGGTCGAAGCCCTCCGGGTCGGTGAAGGCGACGGCGGGCAGCGGGGCGAACGCGGGGAAGGCGAGCAGCATCGGGAACTGGCTGAACGGCGCTCCGAGGGTGACCTGGAGGGTGGTGTCGTCGAGGACCTTGAGCCCGGACAGGTGGCGGACGGCCGGGGTC
>NZ_JBHWBW010000165.1:0-14880 GCF_042735675.1 Kitasatospora sp. NPDC059571 | reverse complement strand
CGGGGCGCGGCCCCCCCCCCCCCCCCGGCCGGTGGTGCACCCCGCCCCATCGGCCGGTGCGCCGGTGGGGCGGGGGCGTTCAGGTGCGGTGCGGCGGGGTCAGGCGACGCTGACCGCGCTCCAGGCCGCCGCGATCGCGTTGTACTCGGCGCTGCCGGTGCCGTAGAGGTCCTTGGCGGCGTTCAGCGAAGCGGTGCGGGCACCCGCGTAGTTGGTGGTCGAGGTCATGTAGACGGTCAGCGCCCGGTACCAGATCTTGGCGACCTTCTGGTTGCCGATGCCGCCGACGGTCGAGCCGTTGCAGGTCGGGCTGTTGTAGGTGACGCCGTTGATGGTCTTGGTGCCGCTGCCCTCACTGGCCAGGTAGAACCAGTGGTTGCCCACGCCCGAGGAGTTGTGCACGTCCAGCTGGCCGACCTTCTTGGTCCAGCAGTCGGCCGAACTGCCGTCCAGCGACGGCTTGTCGAAGCGGCGCAGCCACGGCGGGGTCGACTGGTCGCTGAACAGGTAGTCGGGGGTGTCGACGCTGTTGTTGGCGTACCACTCCACCATGGTGCCGAAGATGTCACTGGTCGACTCGTTGAGCCCGCCGGACTCCCCGCTGTAGCGGAGGTTGGCGGTCGCGCTGGTGACGCCGTGGGTCATCTCGTGGCCCATGGTGTCCAGGTCGACCTGCTCCGGGTCGGTGGTGCCGTTCCCGTCGCCGGTCATCATGCAGAAGCAGCTGTCGGACCACTGGGCGTTGTCCCAGTTGGTGCCGACGTGGACGAAGACGGTGGCGCCCTTGCCGTCGTTCTTGATGCCGTTCCGGCCGAAGGTGTTCTTGTAGTAGTCGTACGTCCAGGCGGTGTTGGCGTGGGCGTCGACGGCGGCGGTGGCGCGGTCGGTGGAGAACTTCTTCCCGTCGCCCCAGATGTCGTCGGCGTCGGTGTAGAGCGTGCCGGAGCTCGCCTTGATGCTGCCGGCCGCGAGGTTGTGGGCGTCCTTGGTGGTGTGGCCGCGGGCCGGGTCTATCAGCGCGTACTGGCCGTTGGCCTGCAGGGTGGTGCCGAGCGTGACGTTGCCGGTGTACTCGGAGTGGCCGGTGCCGGTGGCCTCGTGCTCGGAGTCGAACTGCTCGATCTCCTCACCGGTGGTGGCGTCGGTGACCACGACCTTGCCCGAGGGCTGGCCCTGCTTGCCGAGGCCGCTCACCGTGGTCTGCCAGGCGAGGCGGGCGATGCCGTCGGCGGCCCAGACGACCAGCTGCGGCTCCGAGGTGGCGGAGGAGATGCCGGATGCGGCGGCCAGGGCCTTGGCGGCCGTGGTCTTCGCGGGCACGGTCGGGACGGTGCTCCGCACCACCGGGTTGTGGCCTCTCGCCCGCGAGGAGTCCTTCAGCCGGCCCTGGGCGTCCTGGTGCACGACCAGGTCGCCGCCGATCACCGGGAGGCCGAAGTAGGTGCGGTCGAACCGGACGTGCTGGGTGCCGTCCGCGTCGATGACGACGTCCTTGGTCTGCAGGTCCTGACCGGCGCCGAAGCCGAAGAGGTCGGCATTGCGGGCGACATTGGCCTTCGCCCGGGCGATCGCGGCGTCGCGACCGGGGACGGCATGGGCCGGGGAGAGCTGCACACCGGCCGCGACGAGCGCGGCGACGGCAGCCAGGGCGCCGGACGTGAGGGTGCGGCGGCGCGAAGAGGAGGTGGGGCTCACTCTGAACTCCAGTCGGGTAGCTGCTGGGTGGCCGACTGAGAGCCTGGCCGTGAACAGCCAAACAGTTCTACGAAACAGAATGGAACTTGACCGTTTCGTTGCCGAGCGGCGAATCCGCCGTGGTACCAGAGGAACTGAAGGGACCTCATGGCGTGCCCGGTGCCCTACGATCGCCCGGTGACTCTCGATGCGGCCCTCGCCGACCTCCAGGGCGGGACCGGCTCCGCGACCGGTATGAAGCGGATGCTGGCCGCCCTGATCGACCAGGGCGTGTTCGTGCCGGTGCACCACGACGGCTCGCTGTTCCTGCTGCACCGCAGGGACGACGGCTCGCCGACCCTGCCCGGCTGCGTCAGCGAGGCGTGCTGCGCCGAGCACCTGCCGGATGCCGCGGGCACCGTCTACTGCGACGCGATACGGCTGATGGACATCGTTCGGGAGACCGGGGCGGAGAGGCTCCTGCTGTTCGCCTCGGACGGCTCGTCGATCGCCGTCCCGGCCGCGCTGCTGTTCCGCGCCATGGCCGAGCGGGGCATGCGCGGCGACGGACAGCGCCTCAAACTGACCTGGTCCACCCACCCGCTCGCGGTGGCCCTGCGGGACGCGGCCTTCCGCCGCCTGCGGGAGTTCCCGGACATCCACTGCGTCTGGATCTCCCACGCCAGGTGGCTCGACTCCGCCGGCGAACACCTGATGGTGCACCTGGCCGTCGACGAGGAGCTCCCGTCCCCGGCCTCCCAGCGGTTCCTGCAGACCCTGCTGACCGAGGAGGTGACGCCCGGCGAGGGCGACCCGATGGTCTCGGCGCTCGCACTCAACCGGACCACCCACGCATCCGACATCGCCGGGCTCGACCGGATGGGGCTGGACACCGTCCGCATCGACCACGCCACCGGCCGGATCGAACTGATCTCCCGTGAGTTCGACGACCCGGCAGCGGCCGAGGCCGCCCGCCGAGCCCTCGCCGACCCGCCGCCAGCCCGACCCGACGGCCCCCGCCCCCGCCGCTGGTGGCACCGGGGCTGAGCGCCGCCCGAGAGCGCGTTGTCCGTGGCCGGGAGGACACTGGCGTTGTGAAGACGTACTCCTCCACCACCGCAACGTCGCGCGTGCCCTCCCTCCGGGTCGAGTCGATGGGTGGCCCGCTGATCGCCGTGCCGGTGTCCGCGCTGGCCCAGTGGCGTGGCTGCACAGAGTCCGGGGCGGTCATCGGCGACGGGGACGTTCTGGACGACTACGGCCGCGCCTGCGAAGTGGAGGGTTGGCCATGAGGGCGCGCGGGGACTCGTTCCGGCGGATGAGCCCGCCAGCAGCTGCTATCTGCCGGAACACCGAGCTTTCGTCCGCCGGCTGGGCGCCGACTGCGAGGCTGATCTGATCGCCGCGGCGCGGGTGGTGCTCGCCGACCCCACCACCGCGTGGGTGGAGTGCGGCGTCTGGGAGACGGACGGGCCGGCGGTGCTCATGGACGCCGTGACGGCCGGGCCCGAGCTGGGCGTCGAGTACCCGAACGGCGGAGGCACACCGGACGAGGCCCCCGTCCTGCTGGGGCCCGTCAGCTGGACGGTTCGCGCAGTCCACGCCTCACCGACCGAGGACACCTCGGTGGGCGTGATCCAACTGCTGCCTCGGCCGTCGAACTGAGTGCCGGGCGCCGAGGCACGGCCGGGGTCAGCCGCAGGGTCTCCTAGGAAGTGGTCCAGCGGACCGGGTGACCGGACGGATCCGTGGTGAGCCAGGTACCGTCCCCGAGAGGGCGGAGGTCGTAGGGATGATCGCCGCGCGCGTCGAATTCGGCTCGGACTCGGCCCGCGCGTGCATCGACCCGGTAGTGCCGGAACCACTCCTGCTCGTCCTCGGTCTCGCCGGCGATGGTGACGATGATGGTGTCCGGGTTCAGGTAGCCGCCGCACCATTCCACGGAGGCCTCGTCCGGGTCGTGTCCGAAGGCGTCCACCGAGAGGGTGAACGCCACCTCGCCTTCCGGGTAGGCGTGGACGGCGACGTCGGCCTGGTCGTGGTCAACGGTCATGAACCGGCAGCCGTCGGGCGACAGGTCGATGAGGCATCGATCGTCCCAGGGCGAGGTCGCCCTCGGTCTCGCTGGGCGGAGCAGTTGCCCGTCCAGGCGCCCGGGGAGCGGGCGCAGTTCAAGATCGTCAACCGGTGCGACCGGAGCCGGATCCTCGCCGTCTCCCTGGAGCCCTCCGGTGACCTGCGGCTGATCGTCCCCGACCGCGTCGGCGACCCCGGCGAGGGCGAGCGGGCGATGACGGCGGCCGGCTGGCAGCGCCACGGCAAGCGCTGGCGCGCGGTGTTCAAGAGCCCGGCCGAGCGTTCGGCCGCCGCGGCGGCCGAGCTGATCACGACGGAGCTGGTCGCCCGGGGTGTCGGCGATCCGCAGCGGGACCTCTGCGCGAAGGACATCCGGTGCGGTACGGCGAGCTCCGGCGCGTGGGGGTTCTTCCAGATCACCGGCCTCGGCATCGAACGCCGCTGAGCCGAGCCCGCCGGGCGGGGCCCGTCAGGCGATCAGCTGGTAGGTGCTCCTGGCGGTCAGCCAGAGGCCGACCAGCACGGAGAGGGTGACGATCAGCCGGTCCTGGTGCTCCTCCAGCCAGGTCCGCAGGGCGTCGAGCCGGTCGTTCGCGGCCGCCGGAGCCCGGACGGTGTACAGCTCCATGACGATGAGGCTCAGGGTGGCCAGCAGACAGTAGGCGGTCAGGGCCAGCCAGTTGGAGAGGGAGGACAGGTGGGCGTCGACGACCGTGGCGGCGCCCGCCCCGACCATGGCCCACGGCTGGAGCAGCCAGGCCAGCCCGGCGGCGGTGCCGAGGGAGGCCCTGTCGACCCGGGCCGCCCAGCTCGGCGGGCGGTGCGGGCGGGGCGGCCGGCGGTGCCGGTACACGCCGTACGCCGCCAGGCCGACGCCGATCGCCAGCCTGGCGGCGAGGGCCGCGGTGGACGGTGTGCTGTGGCGGGCGGGCGGCGTCCCACCGGTCAGCAGCATCACGCACACCACCACCGCGACCAGGTTCGCCAGCCACGACAGCAGGAACGCCAGCCCCTTGCGGACGCCGCCCTGCGAGGCCAGCAGCAGGATGAAGGCGCTGTTGTGCAGCGGCCCGAGGGTGATGGCCGTGCCGATCACGACCAGGTCGAGGAACATCGGCTCAGCCGCTCCCGGGGTCGGGTCCGTCCGCCGTCTCCGGGTGGGCGGCCAGGACGGGCGCACAGGGTGGCGCGGCGTCCCGTACGGCGCCGCATCCCGACTCTGCGCGGCACGGCGCGGCCGGACAAGCCGGCCACGCCGATGCCGCGGAAGGCCGCAGGGTCGGGCCCACTGAGGCCGCCCTCCCCGCTGTGACGCGGCTGCCGCGGACTGCTACGTCCGGTAGCGGAAGCGGATGCGGCCGCGGGTGAGGTCGTAGGGGCTGAGCTCCACGAGCACCCGGTCGTACGGGAGGATCTTGATGTAGTTCTTGCGGATCTTCCCGCTGATGTGGGCGAGCACGGTGTGCCCGTTCTGGAGTTCCACCCTGAAAGTGGCGTTGCGAAGGCACTCGGTGACGGTGCCCTCGACCTCCAGGCCCCCTGATGTTTTCGTCATGGCTCTCACCTCTCCGTTCGGTGACGGTGCTGTCGAAAGGAATGTGGCCGACAGGAATGTGGCCGACAGGAAATCGGTCGACGGGAAAGAACGTCGACACGGAAGAAATGTGCGGCGGCGCCGCGCATCAGCGGCGCACCAGCTCCCGGGTGCTGCCCGCCCGGCGTGCGGCGATGCCCTCGAACAGGGCGATGGCCGCCGTGTTCGACTCGTCGACCTCGGCCCAGGCCGAGGCCGTCCCGGAGCGGCGCAGCGCACCGAGCGCCTGGGCCAGTAGCGCGCGGGCGATGCCGAGGCGCTGTCGGTCGGCGCGGACGGCGATCAGGCCGATCCGCGGCTGCCGGGTCAGCGGCGCCACCCGGACGAGGCCCACGTACGCGCCGGCCTGCTGCGCCACCGCGTACTTCGACACGTCCGCCACGGTGACCCCCTCGGGGCGGGGCAGCACCTCGGCCGGCATGCTCTGCCAGCCGGCGGCGGCCTCGACCTCCGCGCGGATCAGGCGGTCCAGCGCGCGCAGCGGCTCCTCCTGCGCCTCGCCGGCCGGCACGATCGTCACGCCCGCCGGGGGCTGCACCGACCCCAGCCCCGTGAGCTGCGGGTCGGTGGGGACGAGGTATCCCCACTCGCGGCGCCCGGCCGTGAAGCCGGCCCGTTCCCAGGCGGCCGCGGTGCCGGGGTCGGCCTCGTCCACCACCGTGTACAGCGGGGCAGACAGGTCCCTCGCCATCGCCTCGGCGAGCCGGTCGAAGACCGCGTCGTGCCAGGCGTCGATGCTGATGAAGAGCCGGCCGTCGGGCCGGCGCGCAGCGTCGCCGCGGCCGACCACCCGGTCGTCCGCCACGGCGTGCCATTCGAGCTCCGCGACCCGCGCGACCGTGACCGGCTGCTCGCCGGCGGAGTGGGAGTGCACAGTATTCACAGGTGTTGCCTCTCGGGAGTGCCTTCGTCTGAGGCGCTCCCCGGCGACACCTACGTCAATCGCCCACCGTGACGGCAAGGGGGAGCACCCACGCGGATACAGCCTTCACGGGTCCCACCTCCTCACGGTCTCTCACGGCGGACGCACGCTATCAGCCGCGGCCGACGCCACCCAACCGGTTTTCCGGCGGCCTGACAGCCCTCCGGAACCCGCGCAGATTTTCTCGGCGAGAGGTGTCGATTCCCCGTCCGCCCGTTCGTCATGACTGTGCAAGCCACCCGCTACCCGAGGAGCACACCGTGAAGTACCTGCTGCTGATCAACACCGCGTCGCCGGACTCCACCGAGGACCGGCCGGCCGAGGGTCCCAGCGTGGCGGAGTTCATGGCGTACGAGAAGGCCGTCGCCGACGCCGGCGTCAAGCTCGACGGCAACGCCCTGGACCTCGCGAACGCGACCACCGTCCACGTCCGCCCGAACGGCGAGCGGGTGGTCACCGACGGGCCGTTCGCCGAGACCCGGGAGATCGTCGGCGGCTACTACCTGATCGACGTCCCCGACCTCGACGCGGCCCTCGACTGGGCGGCCCGCTGCCCGGGTGCCCGGCACGGCACCGTTCAGGTCCGCACGGTCTGGGAACCCCCGCAGTCGTGAACGAGCGGCGGGCGGCCCGCTCCGTGGAGGCGGTGTTCCGCGAGGACCGGAGCCGGCTGCTCGCCCTGCTCGCGACCAGGTTCGGCGACCTCGACCTCGCCGAGGAGAGCGCCTCCGAGGCGATCGAGGCCGCACTGCAGCGATGGCCGGTCGACGGCGTGCCCGACCGGCCCCTGGCGTGGCTGCTCACCACGGCCCGCCGCAAGGCCATCGACCGGATCCGGCGCGACCGCCTGCACGCGGAGCGGCTCGCGATCCTCCAGGTCGAGAGCGACCGGGCCGCCGCCCTGCCGGCCGACCCGGGCTTCGACGACATCCCGGACGAACGGCTGCAACTCTTCTTCACCTGCTGCCACCCCGCACTCTCCCTGGAGGCCCGGACCGCACTGACGCTCCGCTTCCTCGCCGACCTCACCACCCCCGAGGTCGCTCGGGCGTTCCTGGTCCCCACCCCGACGATGGCCCAGCGCATCGTGCGCGCCAAACGCAAGATCCGCACCGCCCGGATCCCGTTCCGCGTCCCCGGCCCCGACGAGCTGTCCGTCCGCCTGCCCGGCGTCCTCCGGGTGGTCTACCTCGTCTTCACCGAGGGCTACGCGGCCACTTCCGGCAGCGACCTGCTCCGCCCCGACCTGGCCGACGAGGCCATCCGGCTCGCCCGGATCCTGCACCGGCTGCTCCCCGCGGAGCGCGAGGTGGCCGGGCTGCTCGCCCTGCTGCTGCTCACCGACGCCCGGCGCGCGGCCAGGGTCGACGCCGAGGGCGGCCAGGTGCTGCTGGAGGACCAGGACCGCACCCTGTGGGACGCCGACCTCATCGCCGAGGGGCAGCGGCTCCTCGTGCCGGCACTGACCGGACCGGGGGTCGGACCGTACGCGGTGCAGGCGGCGATCGCGGCGCTGCACGACGAGGCGCCGGACGTCGAGTCGACCGACTGGCCGCAGATCGTCGCGCTGTACGACGTGCTGCTCCGGGTCGAGCCGTCGCCGCTGGTGGCCCTCAACCGGGCGGTGGCCGTGGCCATGCGCGACGGCCCCGAGGCGGGCCTCGCGCTGCTGGACGCGCTCGACGGCACGGGAGAGCTGCGCGGCTACCACCTGCTGCCCGCGGCCAGGGCCGATCTGCTGCGACGGCTCGGCCGCACCGCGGAGGCGGCCGCCGCCTACCGGGCCGCCCTCGACCTCGTCGGCAACGAACCGGAGCGGTCCACGTTCACGCGCAGGCTGGCGGACCTCACCGACCCCTGACGCGGCGTGGGCCGCGCACCTGCGCCCGGCGCGCACCGCGCACCGATCACGGCTGCCGGTGGTGGAGGGAGTCGCCCCGGCGGTGGGCGGCGTCGAGGAGGGCGAGCTCGTCGGCGGAGAACCGGAGGGCACCGGCGGCCACCTTGGAGGCCAGATGCCCCGGGTCGCCGGGGCCGGGAATGGCCAGGTTGGAGAGGCCCAGGTGGCGGATGAGTCCGGCCGCGCGCAGCTCGGCCAGCACGCCGAAGCGCTCGGCGACCGAGTCCGCCCCGACGACCCGCAGGTTCACCAGGTTCGGGCGGCCACGTCCACCTCTGCACCGACCCCCGCCGCCCCTGGGGCGAGATCTGGCCCGAACTGCGCACCTACGCATGACCACCCGCCCGTCGCGGGAGACCGGCGCCCACTGGATCCCGGGGCCGCCTTGCGACTGCCGGATCCGGGCCGCCATACTTCGACGGCCGATTCGGAGTCATGCCCTCCGGTTCGGACTGCTCGTCCCGGACGGCCAGGAGCTCCGTACACCCGCTCCGCCGTCGGAGCGTCGACCGATCACGCCGGAGGGGGCCCGCGATGTCCGACGACCGCCGCCACCCGGGCCCCGGGCCTCAGGACAGGGAGTCGGTGCGTTTCCGACCGACGGTGCAGCAGCGCCTCGTCCCTGCCTCCGTGGGGGCCCTCGGTGCCGTCATCGCCTTCGAGGTCCTGCTGTGGACCAACGGCGAGCCGCTGCTCCAGCACGACTCCCTGAGCGCCGGACTTGCGGCCCTGGTCCTGCCCCTGGGCAGCCTCTGGCTCCAACGCGACCACGGCGTCGAGCTGACCCGTCGAGGAGTCACCGTCCGCGGGGCGCGCCGACGCACCGTCGACTGGGACGGCATCCGGGACATCCGGATCGAGGGCCAGTCCGTCGCCCTGTACCGGACGGACGGAGGGCGCATGCTGCTCCGGGCTCCCCATGCGCTGCTCGACCGCGCCTTCGCGGAGAAGGTCGCGGTCATGGACGGCTGGTGGCGGCAGTACCGCCGCGACTGAACCACCGTCCTCGTCAACAGTCCCCTCACCGGGCCCCGGCGGCGCGGGACGCTCCCGGGGCGCCGTCCGCGTCGGGCTCGTCGGCCTCGCCCCGATCGCCTGCCCGCGCCGCTGCGTCGGGGCGCCGGGAGTCCGCCCTCCGCCGCCGTCGCAGGTAGCCGAGGGCGCCCGCCGTGACCACCAGCGGCCAGAGCAGGTACCTGCCCGTCATCGCCAGGAGCACGGCGACCGCGGCCAGGGCGATGAGCGCGCACCGGTGCGGCAGGCCGCCCCGCGGCAGCAGGCGGACGGCGGCGGCCGTGCCCAGGGCGTACACGGTCACGAAGGATCCCGTGGCGAGCAGCACGAGCGGCTGCGGACCGACGCCGACGAGGGTGGTGACGGCGAGGGCGACGGCCGCGAGGCCCGTCACGAGGGACAGACTGCGGCGCGGTACCTCGCCGGCGCTGCTGCCGCGGGCCAGCCAGGCCGGCAGTGCCCCGTCCCGGCCGAGTGCGGCGCCCAGTTTCGCGGCACCGGCGAAGTAGGCGTTCATCGTGCCCAGGGTGAGCAGGAGCGCGGCGGCCGCGGCCGGGACCTGCACCGAGGTGCCGAGGCCGAGGGCGAGCAGTTCCGCCAGGGGTGCGTCGGCGGTGCTGGCGGCCGGGCCGAGGACGAGCACACCGGCGGCGGCCACGGCGAGGTAGAGCACGCCGACGACGGCCACCGCGACGGCGGCAGCCCGGGGCAGGTCCCGCTCGGGGCGGCGGAAGTCGGCGGCCAGGTGGGTGATCGCCTCCCAGCCCGCGAAACTCCAGACCAGCAGCGCCGCGGCGGACCCGATCGCGGACCAGCCGTGCGGGGCGAACGGCTGCAGGTTCTGCGCGCGGGCGTGGGGCAGCGCCGCGGCCACGGCGGCCAGCAGCAGCGTGACGAGCAGCAGGGCGAGCACGAGTTGCAGCCGGCCCGACACCCGCAGACCGAACCAGTTGGACACCGCGACGGTGATCAGCAGCACCGCCGCAGTCACCGCCACCGTGCGCCGGCCGCCGCCCAGCGCGGTGGCGACGTACGCTCCGGCGAACATCCCCGCCGCCGGTGTGCCGGCCGGCACGGCGAAGTAGAAGCACCAGCCGACGGCAGCGGCCGCCCGTCGGCCGAAGGCGTGCCGGACATAGGTGGACACGCCGCCCCCGTCGGGGTACCGGGCGCCGAGGGCCGCGAACGTGGCCGCGAGCGGCACCGACAGCAGGACCAGCCCCAGCCAGGCCAGCAGCGACGCCGGCCCGGCCGCCCGTGCGGCCAGTGCGGGGAGCGCGATCACACCCGTCCCGAGGACCGCACCGATGTACAGGGCCGCGCCCTGCCAGACCGTCAGCCGCCCGGCGGACGGTGCCGGCGCGAGATGTGCGGTCGGCCGCCCGGTCATCCGCGCACCTGCCCGGCCCGGCGGAAGTCCATGGTCCAGTTGGTCTCCCAGCTCTTCCCCTCGTCGGTGGAGAACGCCTGCTCCCAGCGGGCCGACTCCGCGGTGATCGCGGACCAGATGAACCGGCACCGCATCGGGGCGCCCTCGTAGGTGTCGTCGCCGAGGAACTCACCGCGGCCGTCGCGGTCGAAGCGGCC
Source organism: Kitasatospora sp. NPDC059571 (assembly GCF_042735675.1). Taxonomy (NCBI): domain Bacteria; kingdom Bacillati; phylum Actinomycetota; class Actinomycetes; order Kitasatosporales; family Streptomycetaceae; genus Kitasatospora; species Kitasatospora sp. NPDC059571. The sequence continues at coordinate 4,113 of NZ_JBHWBW010000165.1, read as the reverse complement.
GTGGACGGGCGGCTGCAGCAGGCCGTCACGGCTGTTCACCCAGTTCAGCGACCACTGCGCGCGGACGGGGTCGAACAGACGCAGGGTCAGGCCGGTGAACCCCTTGGTGGGGAAGACGATCTCGTCCAGATTGGCGGCCCCGCCGAACAGGGTGCCGTGACAGACCGCCGTGGCCGGGAACTCGTCCCACTCGGTGCTGCCGGTCAGCGGGGCGACGAGCCGTCGGTTCGTCACGTCCCATGTCCCCACCAGGAAGTCGAAGTCGCCGATGCCGGGGGAGCGGGTGGAAGAGGTGCTCATGTGCGGGTGTCCTTCGCGGTCTCTCGGGTCCGGGTTCGGGCCCGAACGGAAAGCTAGCCCGGCTCCCCTGACAACCACTGTCAGGGGAGTGCGGCAGACTCTCCCGCATGCGAGCGAGCCGACTGCTGTCCGTCCTGTTGCTGCTCCAGGCCCGCGGCCGGATGACCGCCCAGCAGCTGGCCGACGAACTGGAGGTGTCCGTCCGGACCGTCTACCGGGACATGGAGTCGCTCGCCGCAGCCGGCGTCCCCGTCTACGGCGACGCCGGGCACGACGGCGGCTACCGGCTGGTCGGCGGCTACCGGACCCGGCTGACCGGACTGACCCGCGAGGAGGCCCAGGCCCTCTTCCTGGCCGGACTGCCCGGCGCGGCCGCCGACCTCGGCCTGGGCACCGTGCTCGCCACCGCGCAGCTCAAGCTGACCGCGGCCCTCCCCGAGGAACTGCGCGAGCGGACCGGCGCGCTGCAACAGCGCTTCCACCTGGACACCTCCGCCTGGTACGCCGAGGCGGACGCCACCCCGCACCTGGCGGTCCTCACCGACGCGCTCTGGCGCCAACGCCGCATCCGGATCCGCTACCGGCGGTGGAAGGACCCCCAGGAGGTGACCCGGACCCTGGAGCCCTACGGGGTGGTCCTCAAGTCCGGCCTCTGGTACCTGGTCGCGGGCCGGCCCGACCCCGTCCGGACCTACCGCATCTCCCAGATCCTGCGCATCCAGGTCCTGCCCGACGGCTTCGACCGCCCGGACGGCTTCGACCTGGCCGCGTACTGGCGCTCCTCCCTCGACGACTTCGACGCCCGCCGCTACCGGGACCGGGCAACCGTGGAACTGTCGCCGGGGCTCCTCGACCGGCTGCCCGACCTGGTCGAACCGGCCGTCGCCCGCGCCGCCCGGGCCTCCGCCGGGCCTCCCGGCCCCGACGGCCGGATCCGGGGCACCGTCCCGATCGAGTCCCTCGGTCACGCCGCCGGAGTGCTGCTGCGCCTGGGCGCCGAGGCGGAGGTCCTGGCACCCGTCGAACTGCGGAACCTGATGGCGCGGACCGTGGCCGCCCTGGCGCAGACCTACGGCCGCCCGCCCACCGGCGCCGCCGAGCCGTGAGTCCGGCACGGCCTGCGCCGGTCGGCGTCCCTGCTCCCGGGTCGGTCAGGGCCGGTCCACACGGAACTGGTAGCAGCCGTACTCGACGGCCCGCACGTGGACCTGGACGGTCTGCGGGTCGGCGAAGGCCTCGGCGAGCGCGCGGTCGAGGGCCGCGTCGGCGTCCTCGGGCAGCTCCACCAGGCTCCCGCCCGCGATGCGGCCGTGCGTGTCGTAGCGGCGCAGCGCCCGCAGGGCGCCGGGCCGGGCCCACGGGTGGCCGGCGGCGTCCGGGTCCGGGCCGCCGCAGTCCCGGGCGTGGATGAAGACCGGGCCCTGCTCGTCGTACGCACCGGGCTCGGCGCCCGTCTCGGCCGCCCAGCGGCGCAGCGGGGCGTACGAAACGAGGGCGATCCGCTCGCCCGCGGTGCTGGACCGCAGGCAGCAGCGGAGCGGGGCGCCGCCCTCCCCGTCCGGGTACGGGCTCATCGGGTGCCCGGCGTCGTCGCGGACGCGGAGCTGCTCCAGGGCGGTGGGGGCAATGGGCCGTGGCCGGTAGATGCTGGTCATGTCGGCCAGCCTCGCGCGGCGGGGCACCAGGTGCCGGCGGGAATCCGACAGGGCGTTCCGGACGCCAGCGGCGCGCCGGCGGCCCGACCGTTCCCACCGGGTGTCGAGGGTGTGTGGTGGGCGTCTCTTGTCGGTGGCCGACTGTCATGGTTTGATCACAATGTTTTGTGTCGGTCGTCGACGGCAAGGCCGTGCATCAGGGCATGTTCCTGCCTTGCGCGTGGCGCTGTCGTGTCGGGGGTGGTTGGCGTGAGCGCGGATATTTGTCCCGCCGGGGGCGGTGGTGGGCCGACGCCGGCGGAGCTGCGGGAGCTGCAGGCGCGCGCGGCCGGGCTGGCCCGCGACATCGCCGAGCTGCGGGAACGCCTGCAGCGGCAGCCGGATCTGCCGCGCGCACTGCGCGGAGCGCTGCCGGGCGCGGTGGACGACGCGATCGAGCTGGCCGCGCAGCGGATCGGGACGGCGGCCGAGGGCCTCGCACGCGTCCGGGCCGCGCAGTGGCAGGGATCCTGCACGGCGTGGTGGGGGATCTGCCCGCACTGCGGCCTCACCCTGTGCTCGGAGGACGGCCGCTCCTGGTGCGAGGAGTGCGGCGCCCGCTGGGGGTACGACCGGTCGCAGGGCCCCTGCGGGGAGCGCGGTGTCTACCTGGCCATGGACGAGCTGGGCGGAACGGTCATCGTCTGCGCCGCACACGGCCGCTACCTGCAGGAACGCCTCGACGGCGGCCTGCTGCTGGTGATCCCCACGTCATAGGGCCGTGGTCCGCGGTCCCGGGGTCCGTGGTCAGGTGTCGGCGGAGGCGCGCGACCGATTGCGGGACAGCAGCCCGACCGCGCGCGGGACGACGATCCAGAGGACCCAGGCGTAGGGCGTGAGGAAGAACACCGGGATGGACAGGCCGAAACCGATGAGCATCCCGTAGAGCACCGGATCCCCGGCGGCAACCAGCTCCGCCGGGACGTCCGGGTCGCGCAGCTTCTGCGAGGTCATCCGGCGCTCCATGGCGATCACCACGGCGTGCGCCAGGCACTGCAGCAGGGCGTAGAAGCCGAACCGCAGGCCCAGCGTGTCCGTGTCGTCGCCCTCGGTCGTGAGCAGCTTGGTGGCGAAGGGGTTGAGGACGATCGTCAGCAGCCAGACCGCGTTGAGCGTGCGGAGCCTCGCGTCGGTGCGCTCGGTGTACTGGAAGATCCGGTTGTGCTGGCCCCACGCGGCGGCGATCACGGCGAAGCTGATCAGGAACGCCAGGTAGTGGTCGAGGTCGTCGTGGATCGCGGAGCGGAACGCCGAGACCGTCGGGCCCTCCGGCACCGGCAGCTCGAGGGCCAGCAGGGTGATGGCGATCGCGACCACGGCATCGGAGAAGAAGATCATCCGATCCGCGGCACGTTCCTCGAATCTCCGCAGATTCCTTGCCTGCACCCAAGCCTCCCTCGTCGGCACGGCCCATCCTCGTTGCGCTGCAGACCGCCACCGCCGCTACGACACGCCCTGCCGTGGACCCTGTCCCGTACTCAGAAGGAGGTGAGTACGTCCGCTCTGCCGCGCGGCCGGGCCGGCCGCGATGCTCGGGCCATGCGCGACAAGCCTCTGAACCTCGCCTCCGCCCTCCTGCTCTTCCTCGTCCCGCCCGCGGCCTGGGCCGCCTGGCTCGGCTGGGACCAGCACCGCGACGTGCACCCGGACGGCTCGGTATCCGGCCCCTACGAGGCCTGGCAGGTGATCGGGCTGGTCCTGACCCTGCTGGTCCCCGTGTGCTGGGCGGCCCTCCGCCACCGCGTCGCCGACACGGCCCTCGGCACCACGGCCGGCCTGACCGCCGCCGCCTGGTACGACTGGTCCGACGACTCCAGCGGCCTCTACCTCATCGGCGTGGCCACGGTCATGGCCGCGACCCTCGCGGCGACCCTCGCCGTCGCCTCCCTGACCGCCTCGGTGGCACGGGCCCGCCACCACGGCTCCGGCGCGGCCATCGGGCGCGGAGAATGAGGCGACCCGGGCCTCACCCGGATCACTGTTGCCTCTTTGCTCGGCGCAGCCTCAAGGCCTCTGGGGCGTTGGGGTCTGTAAAAAGAACGGTGTAACTCCCGATCAAGGAAGTAGCACCTGATGACAGACGTGACCGTCTCGGCCGAGGCCGTGGAGGCCGCACGGC
>NZ_JBHWBW010000164.1:1934-14893 GCF_042735675.1 Kitasatospora sp. NPDC059571 | reverse complement strand
GCCTCCTGGCGCTCGCGCTCGGTCGCCGCGGCCAGCTTCTCGGCCTCCGTCCGGGCGCGGGCGAGGGTCTGCTCGGCGCGGCCCTGGGTGGCGAGCGCGTGCTCCTTGGTCTCGGTGCGCAGCCGCTCGGTGTCGGCGGCGGCATTGGCGCGCAGCTCGTCCGCGTCGGCCTTGGCGCGGGTGAGCAGCTCCTCGGCGCTGCGGGCGGACTCCTCGATCTGCACGACGGCCTGCCGGCGCGCCTCCGAGCGCACCCGGTCGGCCTCGGCGGCGGCCTGGGCGCGCAGCTCCTCGGCCTCGGCGCGCAGCCGCGCCGCGTCCTCGTGCATCCGCTCCATCTGCTCGCGGATCGAGGCGGCGTCGTCGAGCGCGGCGTTCTGCGCCTCCTCGACGGCGGCCATCGCCTCGGTGCGCAGCCGGTCCGCCTCCGCGGCGGCCTCGGTGCGCAGCCGGTCGGCCTCGGTCGCGGCCTCCTCGCGGGTGGTGGCGGCGTCCCGGGAGGCCCGGTTGAGGACCTCCTCGGCCTGCTTGGCGGCCTTGGCGAGGTGCACCGCGGCGTCCTTGGCGCCGTCGGCGCGACCGCGCTCCTCGGCCTCGGCGCGCATCGCCTGCGCGGCGGCCTCGGCCTCGGCGCGCACGGCGGCGACCTCGCCCTCGGCCTCGGCCCGCAGGTCGGCGATGGCGGCCTCGGCCTCGGCCTTCAGCTCGGCGGCGACCGACTCGGCGGTGGCGCGCAGCCGCTCGCTCTCCTCGGCGGCGGCGGCCTTGGCGGCGTCGGCCTCGGCCTGCGCGGTGGCCGCGGCGGCCTTGATGAGGTTGGCCTCCTTGGTGGCGGCGGCCACCATCTTGGCGATCTCGGCCTTGGCGGTGAGCGAGCGCTGCTCGCTGGCGGCCTCGCCGTCGGCGACCCGCTGCTCGGCCGCGGCGGCGGCCTCGGTCTGCAGGCGCTCGGCGGCCTGGCGGGCGGCGGCGAGCTGGTCGGCGGCCTCCCGGCGGGCGCGCTCGGCCTCGGCGAGGGCCTCGGCGCGGAGTCGTTCTATCTCGGCCTGGGCCCGGCCGAGCGCGGCCTCGGCGCGCTCCTGGTCCTCCAGGGCCTGCCGCTTGAGGACGGCGATCTCGGCCTGGGCGGCGGCGAGCCGGTGCTCGGCGGCGGCGTGCGCGTCGGCGAGCTGCTGCTGCGCCTCGTTGGCGGCGGTGCCGCGCAGCTCCTCGGCCTGGGCGCTCGCCTGCTGGGCCTGCTCGGAGGCGGCGCGCAGCAGGCGCTCGGCGTCGGTCTGGGCGCGGTGCAGGGCGGCCTCGGCTGCGGCCTGGGCCTCGCCGCGGGCGGCGTCGACGTCGGCGGCGGTCTGGGCGCGGGCCTGGTCGGCGAGGGCGGTGGCCTCGGCGCGGGCGGCGGCCATCATCCGCTCGGCCTCGATGCGGGCCTCCTGCAGGAGCCGCTGCGCCTCGTGCTCGGTGCCGGCCCGGGTCTGCTCGGCCCAGGAGACGTTCTCGTTGACGTGCCGCTCGGCGGAGCGCCGGAACTCGTTGAGCTCCTCCTCCAGCTGCCGGCGGCGGGTCGCGAACTCGGCCTCCAGGCGCGCGGTGCGCTCGGCGGCCTCGGCGAGCAGGCGCTGGGTGGCGGCCTGGGACTCGCGGTGCTGGCGCTCGGCGTCGGCGCGCAGCTGCTCGGCCTGCATCTCGGCGGTGCGCAGGAGCTGTTCGGCCTGGCCGGAGACCGAGTCGAAGGCCCGCGGCTGGGCAAGCTGGCGCCGGGCCTCGTGCAGCTTGGCCCGGAGCACCTCCACCTGGTAGGCGAGGTCCTCGGCATGCTGGACGGTCTTGTCACGCTCCTTGCGAGTCCGATCCATCTCGGCCTCGAACTTGGAGAGGTGATCCTCAACCTCGTAGCGGTCGTAGCCCCGCACTCCGCGGTCCCATCCATCTCCTGGTCGCGTCCTCGACCCGGCCGACCGACGCCCCTTCTCCTGGCCTGGGGGCCGGACCGGCTGGTCCTTGCAGCCGCGGCACCTGCCGCGGTCGGAGGCCTCCGGGGCGGTGGCGCGCGGCGTGCCGCGTCCCCCGTCCGAGTGGACTCCTGGGCGAACTCTTGCCTAGTGGAGAATGGTGACAGATCAGCACTGCGACTGTTCAGCCGTGCCCGCTCAGTGGGACTCCCCTGCGGCCGGCCCGGACGGTTCGCCCGTCCGTTCCCGCCTTCGGCCGTGCCCACCGGCCCGGCCTGACCGGAGCGCTGGCGCACCTGGGCATTGTAGTGTGCGCGGCTTGCAGGGGAATGGCCACGTGGTGGTTTTCCGAGGTTACCGGCGGGTTGTGGAGAGGGCCGTTGCGGTACGACCCCCTCCGCTTGCCCTCGGACGGGGCCCCTGGATCAGTGCTCGCCGCCGGCCGAGGTCACCAGCTCGGTCAGCACGCCGCCGCAGTCCTTGGGGTGCAGGAAGGTGATCCGGGAGCCCATCGAGCCGATCCGCGGCTCGTCGTAGAGCACCCGCACGCCCTTGCCGCGGATGTCCGCGGCGTCGCCGTCCACGTCCGCCGTGCCGAAGGCGATGTGGTGCACGCCCTCGCCGTTCTTGGCCAGCCACTTGGCGACCGTGGAGTCCTCGCGGGTGGGCTCCAGCAGCTGGAGGTAGGAGGCGCCGCCGTCCCCGGTGTCGTTGATCTTGAGCATCGCCTCGCGGACGCCCTGCTCCTCGTTGACCTCGCTGTGGAAGACCTCGAAGCCGTAGGTCGCGCGGTAGAACTCGACGGTCTTGTCGAGGTCGAAACAGGCGATGCCGATGTGGTCGATGCGGGTCAGCACGCGGGCCTCCAGGCTGGGCGTCGGACGGGGGAAGGGCTCCAGTGCAGCGCATCCGGGCGGGCGGCCGCCACCGCGCGCGGTGCGAGCCTGCTCACACCGCGGCACCGCCGGCACACGGGGCGCGAACCTCACCCCGCGCGCCGTGTCACGGTGTTGACTGGGGGGTGACAGTGCCGCTGATCACACCCTGGCGGCGGTGACGCACGGGTTACAGCTCAGTACATTGAGCGGCATCCCCACACCCTCATGCCTGACGCGCGAAGGGGCTCGTCTCATGACTACTTCTGTGATCGTCGCAGGTGCCCGCACTCCGATGGGCCGGCTGCTCGGCTCCCTCAAGGGCTTCTCCGGCGCGGACCTCGGCGGGATCGCCATCAAGGCCGCACTGGAGCGGGCGGGCGTCACCGGCGACCAGGTCCAGTACGTGATCATGGGCCAGGTGCTGCAGGCCGGCGCGGGCCAGATCCCGGCCCGCCAGGCCGCCGTCAAGGCCGGCATCCCGATGAACGTCCCGGCGCTGACCATCAACAAGGTCTGTCTCTCCGGCCTGGACGCCATCGCGCTGGCCGACCAGCTGATCCGCGCCGGCGAGTTCGACGTCGTCGTCGCCGGCGGCCAGGAGTCCATGACCAACGCGCCGCACCTGCTGCCGAAGTCCCGCGAGGGCTTCAAGTACGGCGCGATCGAGATGCTCGACGCGATGGCCCACGACGGCCTGACCGACGCCTACGAGAACATCCCGATGGGCGAGTCCACCGAGAAGCACAACACCCGCCTGGGCATCGGCCGCGAGGTCCAGGACGCGATCTCCGCCGCCTCGCACCAGCGGGCCGCCGCCGCGCAGAAGAACGGCCTCTTCGACGCCGAGATCGTCCCGGTGGAGATCCCGCAGCGCAAGGGCGAGCCGGTCCTGTTCAGCCAGGACGAGGGCATCCGCGGTGAGACCACCGTCGAGACCCTGGCCCGGCTGCGCCCGGCCTTCGCCAAGAACGGCACCATCACCGCCGGCTCCGCCTCGCAGATCTCCGACGGCGCCGCCGCCGTGGTCGTGATGAGCAAGGCCAAGGCCGAGGAGCTGGGCCTGGCCTGGATCGCCGAGATCGGCGCCCACGGCAACGTGGCCGGCCCCGACAACTCGCTCCAGTCGCAGCCGTCCAACGCGATCGCGCACGCCCTCGGCAAGGAGGGCCTGACCGTCGCCGACCTCGACCTCATCGAGATCAACGAGGCGTTCGCGGCCGTCGCCCACCAGTCGATGAAGGACCTCGGCGTCACCGACGAGAAGGTCAACGTCAACGGCGGCGCGATCGCGCTCGGCCACCCGATCGGCATGTCCGGCGCCCGTATCGTGCTGCACCTGGCGCTGGAGCTCCGGCGCCGCGGCGGCGGGACCGGCGCGGCCGCCCTCTGCGGCGGCGGCGGCCAGGGCGACGCTCTGATCATCAAGGTCCCGGCCCAGGGCTGACCCGCAGGCACAGGCACGTTCCGTCAGGGGCGCACACACTCGTGTGCGCCCCTTGTCGGGGATCGAGGAGCACTCTCATGGTCGATGTGGCGACGCTGGTCGAGCAGGCCCGGCAGGGCCGGCCGCGCGCGGTGGCCCGGCTGATCTCGCTGGTCGAGAACGCCGCCCCGCAGCTGCGCGAGGCGATGGCGGCGCTGGCGCCGTACACCGGGAACGCCTACACGGTCGGGCTGACCGGCTCGCCGGGCGTCGGCAAGTCGACCTCCACCTCGGCGCTGGTCTCCGCCTACCGCCGGCTCGGCAAGCGGGTGGGCGTGCTCGCCGTCGACCCGTCCTCGCCGTTCTCCGGCGGCGCGCTGCTCGGCGACCGGGTCCGGATGCAGGACCACGCCACCGACCCCGAGGTGTTCATCCGCTCGATGGCCACCCGCGGCCACCTCGGCGGCCTCTCCTGGGCCGCCCCGCAGGCCCTGCGGGTCCTCGACGGCGCCGGGTGCGACGTGATCCTGGTGGAGACCGTCGGCGTCGGCCAGTCCGAGGTGGAGATCGCCGCCCAGGCCGACACCTCGGTGGTGCTGCTCGCCCCCGGGATGGGCGACGGCATCCAGGCCGCCAAGGCGGGCATCCTGGAGATCGGCGACGTCTTCGTGGTCAACAAGGCGGACCGGGACGGCGCGGACGCCACCGCCCGGGAGCTCAACCACATGCTCGGCCTCGGCGAGTCCCGGCAGCCCGGCGACTGGCGCCCGCCGATCGTCAAGACGGTCGCCGCCCGCGGCGAGGGCCTCGACGAACTCGTCGAGGCCCTGGAGAAGCACCGTGCCTGGCTGGCCGAGACCGGGGAGCTCGCCGTGCGGCGCACCCGGCGGGCCGCCCAGGAGATCGAGGCGATCGCGCTGGCCGCGCTCCGCGCCCGGATCGGCGACCTGCACGGCGACCGGCAGCTGGCCGGCCTCGCCGAGCAGGTGGCCGCGGGCAGCCTCGATGCCTACGGCGCCGCCGACCGCCTCGTCGCCGGCCTCACCGCGAGCTGACCGCCGCGCACCGGCCGCCCGCGCCCGGCAGGCCGGGCGGCCGCGGTCTCAGGACCGGCCGCGCAGCGCCCGCAGATGGTCGGCGACGGGCGCGAGCGCCTCGTAGAGGGCGTCGATCTGCTCGGGGGTGAAGCGGTCGACGAAGTGCCGGCGGACGCTGCGCACGTGGTCCGGGGCGACCTGCTGGAGCATCTCCCAGCCCTGTTCGGTCAGGTGCGCGTACAGGCCGCGCCGGTCGCCCGGGCACTCCTGGCGCAGCACCAGGCCCGCGCCCTCCATCCGGGTGATCTGGTGCGAGAGCCGGCTCTTGGACTGCAGCGTGGCGGTCGCCAGGTCGGTCATCCGCATCCGCCGCTCGGGCGCCTCGGAGAGCACGACCAGGATCTCGTAGTCGTTGATCGCCAGGTTGTGCGGCTGGAGCTCTCTGCTGAGCTGGTACTCGAGCAGTTTGCTGACCTCCAGGTGGGCGCGCCAGAACTGCTGTTCGCGGGTGCTGAGCCAGGGCGTCTCCGCCGCGGCGGCCGGGGGGGAGGCGGCGGGGGCGTCGGTGACGTGGGTGTCCATGACCTCAGCATACCCGAGGTTGTTAAATGTTGTACTAGCTTACGAATCCCCCCGGCGCGCCCCGCCGGCTCCCGCCCGGGTCAGAGGCCGAACCTCCGGCCCAGGTCGCCCAGGTTGCCCAGCCCCGGGATGTTGACGTTCGGCAGCTGCTGCTGCCCGCCGTGCCCGGCCTGCTGGTGCGGCACACCGCTGCCCGGAACGCCGGCCTCGGCGTGCACCACGCCGACCGAGCGCTCGGCCATCAGCGTCTCGGTGGACTGCAGCAGCACCTGGCCGGCGCCGATGAACTCGAACTGGTGCTCCTCGCCGGAGGCGCCGCCCAGCCCGGTCAGGTGGCGCAGCCCGCCGATCAGCCCGTGCATGTAGCCGTGGTCGTAGTGGTGGCACGGCGCCGGGCAGTCCGCCCAGCCGACCAGCGCCTGCGGGTCGACCCGGATCGGCGGCTCGACGAAGTGCACCGGCCCGTTGGAGGCGGCGACGAACTTGCCGGTGCCGATCAGCGTCAGGAAGCCCGGGATGATCGACTGCTTCAGCTTCAGCGAGGGCTCGAAGGCCAGCAGGTTGCCGGAGCGGACGGTCAGGTTGCCGTTCTCCAGGTCGTACGAGTTGAGGTCGAACGCCCGGTCGGCCAGCAGCAGCTTGCCGCGGCCCTCGGCCACCACCCAGTCGGAGGCGTGCAGCGGGGAGTTGAAGTTCCGCTCCAGCATCTGGTCGATCACGCCGCGGCCGATGCCCGAGAAGCGCATGTCGCCGTAGTAGGCGATCATCTTGCCCTTCTGCAGGTAGTACGCGCCGTTGAGGTCGACCGAGAACGCGTACGGGTTCACGTTGTCGTTGACCGGCAGGCTGTTCGCGTCGTGCACCACCGGGCCCTCGCCGCCGTGGGCCTGCGGCAGCGGCGCACCGTAGGCGCCCTGCGGGCCCCCCTGGTAGCCGGGCTGCTGCGGCGGGTACGGCTGGCCGGCCTGGGTCGGCTGGTAGGCCTGCTGGTAGCCGGGCTGCTGCGGCGGGTACGGCTGGCCCTGCGGGGGATAGGGCTGTCCCTGCGGCGGGTACGGCTGGCCCTGCGGCGGGTAGCCGGGCTGGGGCTGGCTGTACGGCTGCTGCCCGTAGGGCTGCTGCGGCGGGTAGGACATCAGAGCTTCTCCTCACTCGCCTGCACGTACACCACGCCGTGGCCGGACAGCTCCAGCTGGAACGCCTCGCCCGAGCCGCGGCCGACCATGTCGCGCCAGCCCAGCGCGGTGGACAGCTTGTTGGTCACCTGGCCGCGGTGCGCCACGTACGCCTGCGGGTCGACGTGCACCGGCTGGCCCGGGCCGATCGGCAGCTCGAAGACGCCGCCGTGCGCCATCACGGCCACCGAGCCGTGGCCGTCCAGCTTGGTGGTGAACAGGCCCTGGCCGGTCACCTGGCCGCGGACGATGCCCATCACGCCGCCCTGCTGGCCCATGAACATGGTCGACTGCTGGAGCGTGCCGTCGAAGGCCAGCAGCCGGTCCGCCTCCACGTAGAGGGTGTCGCCGGTCAGGTCGATCACCTGGACGTTGTGGCCGCCGTGGCCGAACATCACGCTGCCCTGGCCCTCGACGGTCATCAGCGGGGTGTCCTCGTTGGCCACCCGGCGGCCGATCATCGACATCACGCCGCCCTGGCCGCCCATGTTGTTGGGCGTGAAGCTGACCTCGCCGGTGTAGGCGAGCATCGAGCCGCGCTGGCTGAAGACCCGCTGGCCGGGCATGATCTTCGCCTCGACCATCTTGTTGTTGATCTTGGTGAACGGCATCAGACGTCGCCCCCGAAGGTCAGCTTCTCGGACGGCTGGACGTAGACCAGGCCCTCGCCGGCGAACTCGACCTGCATGGCCTCGCCGCCGCCCTCGCCGATCAGCGTCGTCCAGCCCGCGCCCGACTTCAGGCTGCGGTTGAGGTTGCCGGTGTGTGCGACGTACGCGCCCGGGTCGACCCGCAGCGGCATCCCCTGGGAGACCCGCAGGATGATCGCCGGGCCCTTGGAGGTGAGCGCGGCCCAGCCGTGCCCCTCGACCTTGGTGGTGAACAGGCCGTTGCCCGACGCCATGCCGTTGAGGCCGGTGAAGGACGTGCCGGTGTGCAGGGTCGCCTCGGTGCAGAGCAGGTTGTCCGACTCGACGAAGAGCGTCTCGCCGTTCAGCCGCACCAGGTTGACCTCGGTGGCCTTGTCGGCGAAGTAGCAGGTGCCCTGCCCCTTCACCTCCATGACCTCCATCTGCTCACCCGTCAGCCGGCGGGTGACCATGCCGCGCAGGCCGTCACCGCCGCCGGACATCTTCTTGAAGTTCATCTGGCCGGTGTAGGCCACCATGGTGCCGTTACGGGCCTTGACCGAGTCGCCCGCCATGTCTACGGCGAGCACCTTGGAGCCCTGGAGTCGAAACTGTGCCACCGGGCGAATGTAGCGGCAGCGGCCCGCCCCCCGGGAGAGGGCGCGGGCCTCTGGTACCGACCCGGTACAAATCACGGGCTGTCAGACGGCCTCGCCGACCCGCCCCGGCGCGGTGCCCGCGGCCTGCTCCACCTCCAGCAGCGAGGCCGAGTGCCGCTCCGCCTCGAAGGCCACCACGCCGCCGCGCAGGCCGAACAGCCGCTTGGAGAGCAGGATCCAGAGCACCGCGGCGATGTTGAGCAGCAGCGTGCCGATCTTCAGCACGCTGACGTGCTCGGTGAGCTCGTACACCTCCAGCGGGAGGAAGGCCGCGGTCGCCACCACGGTCAGGTACTCGGCCCAGCGCCGGCCCAGCCACAGGCCGACCGCCTCCACGATCTCGATCAGTGCGTACGCGATCAGTGCGCCGGCCACGATCAGCAGCGTGGAGTGCTTGTAGTCGAAGGTCTTGCGGATGGTGTCGACGATCGGGGAGTGCTCCAGGTCCCAGTGGAAGTGCTCGGTGACCGGCTTGAAGACCGACAGGTTCTCGTCGAAGATCCGGCGCACCGCGTCCTGGCTGTTGGAGAACTTCCACACGCCCCACGCGACGACGATGATCAGCAGGCCGCGCAGCAGCCGCTCCACGGCCAGGAAGCGCAGGATGAACAGGTCGCGCAGCGCCTTCCCGCGCGGCACCAGCGGCGCGTCCTCGGCCGGGCCCGAGCCGTGCGGCTCGCCCAGCGAGAAGTCCCCGCAGCGCAGGCACCGCCAGGCCTCGCCGACCGCGGTCGGCGCGTGCAGGCGCTCGCGCAGTGCGGGCTCGTCGGGTGCGTAGGTGATGTGCCCCTTGCGCGAGCAGGTCCGGCGGTTCCAGTCGATGCGGAACATGTGCGTGTGCCCCCGATGTCCGTCGGCCCGGTCGTCGGGCCGTGCGGCAGCAGGATAGGGCGCCGGCGCGTGATGCTGCCCACCCCGGGCCGCCCCGGGGGCCGGGACGGCTGTTCGGTCGGCGATAATGAACAGCGGCTTGTGATCCCGTTCACGAGCGCGCGCCGACCGACCCCGAGGTGACCCCCGTGAAGACCAGCCCCGCCGTGCACCGCCTGCGTCTCGTCTCCGGACCGGAGGGCCTGTCCTTCCTGCTGCTGCTGCTCTGCTCGGTGCTCAAGCGGACGACCAGCTTCAACGCGGTGCCGGTGATGGGGATGGTGCACGGCGTGCTGTTCATCCTCTACGTGGTCTTCCTCGCGCTCGCCTGGCAGCAGCAGCGCTGGGACGCCAAGCGCGGCGTCCTGCTGTTCGTGCTCTCGGTGCTGCCCACCGGCGGCTTCTTCGCCGAGCGGATGCTGGCCCGCGAGGAGCGCGGCGAGGCGCCCGCGGCGCCGGTCGCGGCCTGAGCCGCCCCGGACGTGGTACAGCAGCCGGGCCTCCCCTCCGGAGGGCCCGGGTGGGGGGTTTTGGGGGCGGGGGGGGTCAGTTGACGTTGACCGCGGTCCAGGTGGCGGCGACCGTGTTGTACTCGGTGGAGCCGCTGCCGTAGAGGTCCTTGGCGGCGTTCAGGGTCGCCGTGCGGGCGCTCTTGTAGTTGGTGGTCGAGGTCATGTAGACGGTCAGGGCGCGGTACCAGATCTGCAGCGCCTTGGCGCGGCCGATGCCGGTGACGGTGGCGCCGTTGTAGGTCGGGCTGTTGTAGCTCACGCCGTTGATCGTCTTCGCGCCGCTGCCCTCGGACAGCAGGTAGAAGAAGTGGTTGGCGACGCCCGAGGAGTAGTGGACGTCCTTGCTGCCGACGGAGGAGGACCAGTAGTCGGCGGAGGCCCCGTCCTTGGACGGCTTGTCCATGTAGCGCAGCGGGGTGCCGTCGCCGTTGATGTTGATCAGCTCGCCGATCAGGTAGTCCGGCTTGTCCGCGGCGAGGTTGGCGTAGAACTCGACACCGGTGCCCATGATGTCGCTGGTGGCCTCGTTGAGGCCGCCGGACTCGCCCGAGTAGTTCAGGCCCGCGGTGGCCGCGGTCACACCGTGGCTCATCTCGTGGCCCGCGACGTCGATCTCGGTCAGCGGGTGGGTGTTCCCGGAGCCGTCGCCGTAGGTCATGCAGAAGCAGGAGTCGTCCCAGAACGCGTTCACGTAGTTGCTGCCGTAGTGGACGCGGCTGTAGGCGCCGACACCGTCGTTGCGGATGCCGTTGCGGCCGAAGGTGTTCTTGTAGAAGTCCCAGGTGGCCGCGACGCCGTACTGGGCGTCGACCGCGGCGGACTGGCCGTTGGAGACCGTGCCGGTGCCCCAGACGTTGTCGGCGTCGGTGTAGAGGGTGCCCTTGCCCGAGGTCTTGTGGGCCAGGTCGGTGGTGTACTGGCCGCCGCGGGTGGCGTCCTTCAGCTGGTAGGTCGAGCCCGAGAGCGTGGTGGTCAGCGACACGCTGCCCACGAAGACGCCCTTGCCGGTGCCGGCCGCGGTCTGGATCTCCTCGTGGGTGGAGAGCACCGCGCCGCTGGAGGCGTCGGTCACCAGGATCTGGCGGCTCGGGGTGCCGTCGGAGCGCATGCCCTCGACGGTCGACCGGTAGGCGAGGCGGGGGGTGCCGGAGGCGGCCCAGACGACCAGCTGGGCGCCGGAGCCGGGGGTGACGGAGGACAGCGCGGCCTCGTCGGCGTCCAGCGTCTTGCCCACGGTGGCCTGCACCGCGCCGGCGGCCTTGGCGGCGGCCTGGGCGGAGGAGAGCTTCGGGGTGGTCGAGGCCGGGGCGACGGAGCCCGGGACGGCCTTGTCGACCGAGGTGACGGCGCCCTTGGCGTCCTGGTGCACGATCAGGTCGCCGCCGAGGACGGGCAGGCCGTTGAAAGTGCGCTCGTAGCGGGTGTGCCGGGCGCCGTTGGCGTCGACCACGGCGTCCTTGACGACCAGGGCCTCCTGGCTGCCGAGCCCGGCGGCGTGGGCGGCGGCCGGGGCCTGGGCGGTGGCCTGCGCGAACAGCTGGGCACGGGCCGCGGAGACGGCCTGCCCGACCGGGGCGGGGACGGCCTGCGCGATGCCGGCACTGACCTGGATGGCGCTGGCGAGCACCGCCGATGCAGAGAGAACGGCTCCGACTGTCAGCTTTCGCTTCACGTACGGATTCCTTCCGGATCAACCGCGTGTGCGCGGTCGCACCTCGCTCCGGGGCACCGGGGTTAGTGCCTGCTGGGGCGGAACGGGCGCTGACGTGCTGCTCCGTGCGGTCACACGACGTCCGCCGGTGGGGTGGGCCGGCTCGGTCGAACGGGGCTGGTCAGAAGCATGACAACGACGAATCCGAATGGACAGGCCCAGGGCAAGAGTTGGCAAAGGCTCGCCAGCCGGCGGCCTGCGAACAAACCGGGCAATACTCCCAAATGCCTTGATTTGCTGGAGGTTTCGGTACGGACTACACCTGACTGACCATGGGAAACGGTCAACTGGCGTTCGCCGTACGTTTGTTGCCGCAGCATTGCGCAGGTCCGTACGGATGGTACGGACCTGTTCGCCCCCTGGCGGGATCCCGCCATCCGCCCGGCCTTGTCCACCATCGTGGACAGCTGCTACCTGCGATCCGCCCCGCCGGTACGGTGGAAGCGTGGCCAAGCCCCTCGCACTCGACTTCGACCCGATCGCCCGCGCCGACGAGCTCTGGACCCGCCGCTGGGGCGGCGTTCCGTCCATGGCGGCGATCACCTCGGTGATGCGCGCGCACCAGATCCTGCTCTCGCGGGTGGACGCCGTGGTGAAGCCGTACGGGCTCACCTTCGCGCGCTACGAGGCGCTGGTGCTGCTCACCTTCAGCCGGACGGGCCGGCTCCCGCTGTCCAAGATCGGCGAGCGGCTGATGGTCCACCCCACCTCCGTCACCAACACCGTGGACCGGCTGGAGCGCGACGGCCTGGTCGCCCGTCGGCCCAACCCCGCGGACGGCCGCGGCGTGCTCGCCGAGATCACCGACCGCGGTCGCGAGGTGGTCGAGCAGGCCACCCGGGAGCTGATGGACATCGACTTCGGCCTGGAGGGCTACGGCGCCGGCCAGTGCGCGCAGATCTTCGACGTGCTGCGCCCGCTGCGGATCGCCGCCGGCGACTTCGTCCCGCCGGCCGAGCCCGCCCCGCCCGCCGGCTAGCACCCGCCCGGCACCCGCCCGGCGCGCCGCCCCGGCGCGCGCTCCCGCCGGGGCGGGGGTCCGGCCGGGGCGGGGCGTAGGGGCGGTTACCCTCGATGGCATGAAGCAGAGCGTGCTGACCCGATACCGGGCGCTGGCGTACACCACCGGCGTCCTGCTGATCCTGCTGACCCTCGGCGTGATCGCCAAGTACGTGCTGGGCGTCGCGGGGGCGAGCGGCTTCACCACCGCGGTCGGCATCGCGCACGGCTGGCTCTTCGTCGTCTACCTGGTGTTCGCCTTCGACCTGGGCACCAAGGCGAAGTGGCCGATCGGCAAGCTCGCCTGGGTGCTGGTGGCCGGCACCATCCCGACCGCGGCCTTCTTCGTCGAGCGCGGCGTCACCCGGGAGATCACCCCGCTGATCGCCGCCCCGGAGCCGGTCTCCGCCTGACCCCCGTCCTTCCGGCTCTGCCAGGCCCCTCCCCGTCCGCGGGGAGGGGCGGTGGGCGGGGTCTTTTAAACAACACCCAACCCACGAGACGTGGGTTGGTCGGGGTTTGGGGGGTCGGGGGGGGA
>NZ_JBHWBW010000164.1:0-1924 GCF_042735675.1 Kitasatospora sp. NPDC059571 | reverse complement strand
GAGAGAGAGGGTCACACCCCGCGCGCCCCCCCCCCCCCCCGCGCGAGCCCGCGCCCCCCCCACGACCCGCGCGAGCCCGCCGCCCCCCCGCCGGGGGGGGGGGGGGCCCTTCTCCGTGTCCGGGCGGGTCCCCGTCGACAGATACTAGGACGTCCGAGTAAATTGGTAGGACGTCCTAGTAAGAGCCGTCCGCCCCACCGAGGCGGCCCGCACGGAGTGGAGCTGGTAGCCGATGGACGCCCACGAGATCGAGGCCGGCCGCGCGCGCTGGCAGCAGCGCTACGACCGGGCCCGCACCCGGGACGCCGACTTCACCACGCTCTCCGGCGACGAGGTGGCCCCGGTGTACGGGCCGCCGGCCGGCACGTCCTACCCGGGCTTCGAGCGGATCGGCTGGCCGGGCGAGTACCCGTACACCCGCGGCCTGCACGCCACCGGCTACCGCGGCCGCACCTGGACGATCCGGCAGTTCGCCGGCTTCGGCAACGCCGAGCAGACCAACGAGCGCTACCGCATGATCCTCGCGGCCGGCGGCGGCGGCCTCTCGGTCGCCTTCGACATGCCGACCCTGATGGGCTACGACTCCGACGACGGCCGCTCGCTCGGCGAGGTCGGCCACTGCGGCGTCGCCATCGACTCGGCCGCCGACATGGACGTCCTCTTCGACTCCATCCCGCTCGGCGACGTCACCACCTCGATGACCATCAGCGGCCCGGCCGTGCCGATCTTCTGCATGTACCTGGTGGCCGCCGAGCGCCAGGGCGTCGACCCGGGGGTGCTCAACGGCACCCTGCAGACCGACATCTTCAAGGAGTACATCGCGCAGAAGGAGTGGCTCTTCGCCCCGGAGCCGCACCTGCGCCTGATCGGCGACCTGATGGCCTACTGCGCGGAGAACATCCCCGCCTACAAGCCGCTCTCGGTCTCCGGCTACCACATCCGCGAGGCCGGTGCGACGGCCGCGCAGGAGCTCGCCTACACCCTCGCCGACGGCTTCGGCTACGTCGAGCTGGGCCTGTCCCGCGGCCTGGACGTGGACGTCTTCGCGCCCGGCCTGTCCTTCTTCTTCGACGCCCACCTCGACTTCTTCGAGGAGATCGCGAAGTTCCGCGCCGCTCGCCGGATCTGGGCCCGCTGGATGCGCGAGCGCTACGGCGCGAAGACCGACAAGGCCCAGTGGCTGCGCTTCCACACCCAGACCGCGGGTGTCTCGCTCACCGCGCAGCAGCCGTACAACAACGTGGTGCGCACCGCGGTCGAGGCGCTCTCGGCCGTCCTCGGCGGCACCAACTCGCTGCACACCAACGCCCTGGACGAGACCCTGGCGCTGCCCTCCGAGCAGGCCGCCGAGATCGCCCTGCGCACCCAGCAGGTGCTGATGGAGGAGACCGGCGTCGCCAACGTCGCGGACCCGCTCGGCGGCTCCTGGTACGTGGAGGCGCTGACCGACCGGATCGAGGCGCAGGCGGAGGAGATCTTCCAGCGGATCCTCGACAAGGGCAGCGCCGACCACCCGATCGGCCCGATGACCTCGGGCATCCTGCGCGGCATCGAGGACGGCTTCTTCACCGGCGAGATCGCCGAGGCGGCCTTCCAGTACCAGGCCTCGCTGGAGAAGGGCGACAAGCGGGTCGTGGGCGTCAACTGCCACCCCGGCACCGTCACCAAGGAGCTGGAGATCCTCCGGGTCAGCCACGAGGTCGAGCGCGAGCAGGTCCGCGTCCTCGGCGACCGCCGCGCCGGGCGCGACGAGACCGCGGTCAAGGCCGGCCTGGACGCCATGCTGGCCGCCGCCCGCTCGGGCGAGAACATGATCCCGCCGATGCTGCAGGCGGTGCGGGCCGAGGCGACCCTCGGCGAGATCTGCAACGCGCTGCGCGCCGAGTGGGGCGTGTACCAGGAGACCGCCCGGTTCTGACCCGGG
>NZ_JBHWBW010000163.1:0-14953 GCF_042735675.1 Kitasatospora sp. NPDC059571 | reverse complement strand
TTCGCCCCCCCCCGCCCCCCCCCCCTTCGCTCTGCCGTGCGTGCCGTGCTCAGATCTCGCCGCGCAGCTTGGCGAGCGCCTCGGCCAGGATCGCCTCGCCGTCGGCGTCGGTGCGACGCTCCCGGACGTACGCGAGGTGGGTCTTGTACGGCTCGTTGCGGGCCGGGGCCGGCGGGTTGAGCTCGTCCTGTCCGGCGGGGAACCCGCAGCGCGGGCAGTCCCAGGTCTCCGGGATGGCCGCCTCGGCGGCGAAGCTGGGGCGCGTCTCGTGCTTGTTCGCGCACCAGAAGGAGATCCGGGTACGGGGGGCGGACTCGCCGCGCTCCGCCTCGCCCATCGGGCCGGCGCCGACTCTGCTTCCTCGGATGGCGTTGCCACTTGCCACGGTCTGACTCCCTGCGTGCTGGTGCCGCCCGGCCGCGGCTGTGCGGACGGTGGCGAAGTCGTCCTAGTGTAAGCGGCACTTAAGCATCTGCCACCACCGCCTCCGCATCGCCTGCGGACGGAGCGTTACTTGTACTTGAGCAGCAGGCTGAGCACCACGATGCACGCGAACCACGCGATGCCGACGATGATGGTGATCCGGTCCAGGTTGCGCTCGGCCACCGCCGAACCGCCGCCGGTCGACATCGCACCGCCGCCGAACATGTCGGACAGGCCGCCGCCCTTCCCCTTGTGCAGCAGCACCAGGAGGATCATCAGCAGGCTGAAGATGATCAGGGCAATCGAGAACCCGATAACCACGACGGGACCAACTCTCTCGTATCTTCGGCGAAGGGGCCGGGCCGCATGGAAGCGGTCCGGCCCCAAAGCCTACGTTGCTGCAGCGGCGTTAGCCTACTGCCTGCTCGCGGTAGCGCACGATCTTGACGAACTCGTCGGCATCCAGGGAGGCGCCGCCGATCAGGCCGCCGTCCACGTCGGGCTTGGCCATCAGGCCGGCCGCGCTCGAGGACTTCACCGAACCGCCGTACAGGATGCGGACCTTGCCGGCCAGCTCCCCGTCGTAGAGCTCGGCCAGGCGGGCGCGGATGGCACCGCAGACCTCCTGGGCGTCCTCCGGGGTCGCCACCTCGCCGGTGCCGATCGCCCAGACCGGCTCGTACGCGACGACGACGCTCTCCGCGTCGGAGGCCGGGACGCCGTCGAGGGCGCCGTCCAGCTGGGCCAGGGTGTACGCGACGTGGGTGCCGGCCTTGCGGATGTCCAGCGGCTCGCCGATGCACAGGATCGGGGTGATCCCATTGCGGTAGGCGGCCTTCACCTTGGCGTTGACGATCTCCTCGTTCTCGCCGTGGTACTGGCGGCGCTCCGAGTGGCCGATCACCGCGTAGGTGCACTTGAGCTTGGCCAGCATCGGGCCGGAGATCTCGCCGGTGTAGGCACCGGAGTCGTGCGCCGAGATGTCCTGCGAGCCGTACTTGATCTTCAGCTTGTCGCCGTCGACCAGGGTCTGCACCGAGCGCAGGTCGGTGAAGGGGGCGAGGACGGCGACCTCGACGGCCTCGTAGTCCTTGTCCGCCAGCGCGAAGGCCAGCTTCTGGGTGTGCTGGATGGCCTCAAGGTGGTTGAGGTTCATCTTCCAGTTGCCCGCCATCAGCGGGAGACGCTCAGTCATTCCTCAGCCTTCCAGGGCGGCGAGACCGGGAAGGGTCTTGCCCTCCAGGTACTCGAGGCTCGCGCCACCGCCGGTCGAGATGTGCCCGAACTTCGTCTCGTCGAAGCCCAGGAGGCGGACGGCCGCGGCGGAGTCGCCACCGCCGACCACGGTGAACGCGTCGCTGTCGAGCAGCGCCGCGGCGACGGCCTTGGTGCCGTCGGCGAAGGCGGGGTGCTCGAAGACACCCATGGGGCCGTTCCAGAAGACCGTCGCCGCGTCCGCGATCTTGGACGCGAACAGCTCGCCGGACTTCGGGCCGATGTCCAGGCCCAGGGTGCCGGCCGGGATCTTGTCGGCGTCGACGACCTGGCGGTCCTCGACCGGGGCCTTGGTCTTCAGGTCGGGGAAGCCGCCGGAGACCACGGCGTCCACCGGGATCACGAACTCGACGCCGTTCGCCTTCGCGCGCTCCAGGTACTCGAGCACGGTCGGGATCTGGTCCTCCTGCAGCAGCGAGTTGCCGACCTCGTGGCCCTGGGCCGCGAGGAAGGTGAACGCCATGCCGCCGCCGATCAGGATGCGGTCGGCCTTGCCCAGCAGGTTGTCGATCACGCCGACCTTGTCGGAGACCTTGGAGCCGCCGAGCACCACCACGTACGGGCGGGCGACCTCGTCGGTGAGGCGCTTGAGCACGCCCACCTCGGTGGCGATCAGGTCGCCGACGGCGTGCGGCAGCCGGGCCGGCAGGTCGTACACCGAGGCGTGCTTGCGGTGCACCGCACCGAAGCCGTCGCCCACGTACAGGTCCGCCAGGGCGGCCAGCTCGTCCGCGAAGGCGCCGCGCTCGGCGTCGTCCTTGGCGGTCTCGCCGGCGTTGAAGCGCAGGTTCTCCAGCAGCGTGACCTCGCCGTCGGCCAGGGCGGCGACGGTGGCCTTCGCGCTCTCGCCCACGGTGTCGGTGGCGAAGGACACCGGAACGCCGAGGATCTCGCCGAGGCGGACGGCGACCGGCGCAAGGGAGAACTGCGGGTCGGGCTCGCCCTTGGGGCGGCCCAGGTGGGAGGCGACGACCACCTTGGCGCCGGCCTGCACCAGCTTGGCGATGGTCGGGGCGACGGCGCGGATCCGGCCGTCGTCGGTGATCTCGCCGCCGGACAGCGGCACGTTCAGGTCGGCGCGGACGAACACCCGCTGGCCGGCGACCTGGAGGTCTTCGATCGTCTTCACGGTCTTGGGTCTCCCGAGGAAGGTGGTGCGTGTCGGCGGCACGGCGGCGGGCCACCAGGAACACGGCGGGCGAGGGTTGGAGACGCGAAGCGGGGGCCCGGACGGCCAAAGCCTTCCGGGCCCCGCACCTCACATCACGTCAGCTCCCGCGCAGGTCAGAGCTGGCCGCCGACGAGCGTGGTCAGGTTGACGAGACGGTTCGAGTAGCCCCACTCGTTGTCGTACCAACCGAAGATCTTGACCTGGTTGCCCTGGGCCATGGTCATGAGGGAGTCGAAGATCGTGGAGAACGGCGAGTTCACGATGTCGGAGGAGACGATCGGGTCCTCGGTGTACTGGAGGATGCCCTTGAGCTCGCCCTCGGCCGCCTTCTGGAAGGCGGCGTTGACCTCCTCGACGGTGACCTCGCGCTCGAGGGTCACGACCAGGTCGGTGATCGAGCCGGTGGGGACCGGGACGCGCAGCGAGGTGCCGTCCAGCTTGCCCTTGAGCTCGGGGAGGACCAGGGCGGTGGCCTTGGCGGCACCCGTCGAGGTCGGGATGATGTTGAGCGACGCGGCACGGGCGCGGCGCAGGTCCTTGTGCGGGAAGTCCAGGGTGACCTGGTCGTTGGTGAACGCGTGCACCGTGGTCATCAGACCCTTGACGATGCCGAAGTTCTCGTTCAGCACCTTCGCCAGCGGCGCCACGCAGTTGGTGGTGCAGGAGGCGTTGGAGATGACGGTGTGCTTGGCGGCGTCGTACTTGTCGTCGTTGACACCCATGACGATGGTGACGTCTTCGTCGGTCGCGGGCGCCGAGATGATGACCTTCTTCGCGCCGGCCGTCACGTGCTTCTTTGCAAGCTCGGCCTTGGTGAAGATACCGGTGGACTCGATGACGATGTCCACGCCCAGCTCGCCCCAGGGGAGGTTGGCCGGGTCGCGCTCGGCGATGACCTTGAAGGTCTTGCCGTCCACGGTGATGCTGTCGGCGGTGTGAGAGACCTCGGACTGGAGAGTGCCGAGGATCGAGTCGTACTTGAGCAGGTGCGCCAGGGTCTTCGTGTCCGTCAGGTCGTTGACACCGACGATCTCGATGTCCGCGCCCTGGGCCTGAACCGCACGGAAGAAGTTGCGGCCGATGCGGCCGAATCCGTTGATGCCTACCCGGATCGTCACGAACCGATCTCCTCTTAGGTACGCCGGACTGATGCCGACGGGGGTGGAAATGGGATGTCCCCGACCACCCATGACCCTACCTCCCTGGGGCTCCCATGGGCACATCGCCTCTCCGCCCGGGACGGCCCGGGGCGGCCCGTCGGATTACCCGCGAGTAACTCCTGTGACTGCCGCGCATAAATGGGGCGCGGGGAACTACGGAATCGGTGAACGCGGTGTCGCGCCTTCCGATTCGCACAGTTCCCCGCGCCTCAAATACGTGTCCGAATAGCGCGACACCGATTTCAGCTGAGCGCCATCTCGTCGGTCAGGTTGGCCTCGGTGCTCGGCAGGCCGAGTTCCGCGGCGCGCTTGTCGGCCATCGCCAGCAGCCGGCGGATCCGGCCGGCCACCGCGTCCTTGGTGAGCGGCGGGTCGGCGAGCGCGCCGAGCTCCTCCAGCGAGGCCTGCTTGTGCTGCATCCGCAGCTGGCCGGCGGCGGCCAGGTGCTCGGGCACCTCGTCGCCGAGGATCTCCAGCGCGCGCTGCACGCGCGCGCCCGCCGCGACCGCCGCGCGCGCCGAGCGGCGCAGGTTGGCGTCGTCGAAGTTGGCGAGCCGGTTGGCGGTGGCCCGGACCTCGCGCCGCATCCGGCGCTCCTCCCAGGCGAGCACCGACTCGTGCGCCCCGAGCCGGGTCAGCAGGGCGCCGATCGCGTCGCCGTCCCGGATCACCACCCGGTCCACCCCGCGGACCTCGCGGGCCTTGGCCGGGATGCCGAGCCGGCGGGCCGCGCCGACCAGGGCCAGGGCCGCCTCGGAACCGGGGCAGGTGATCTCCAGGGAGGAGGACCGGCCGGGCTCGGTGAGCGAACCGTGCGCCAGGAAGGCACCGCGCCAGGCGGCCTCGGCGTCGCAGGTCGCACCGGAGACCACCGCCGGGGGCAGGCCCCGGATCGGCCGGCCGCGCCCGTCCACCAGGCCGGTCTGCCGCGCCAGCAGATCGCCGTCCTTGACCACCCGGACCACGTACCGGCTGCCGCGCCGCAGCCCGCCGGGGGCCATCACGACCAGGTCCGAGGAGTGCCCGAAGATCTCCAGCAGGTCCTTGCGCAGGCGCCGTGCCGCGATACCGGTGTCCAGCTCCGCCTCGATCACGATGCGGCCGCTCACGATGTGCAGGCCGCCCGCGAACCGCAGGATCGCGGAGACCTCGGCCTTGCGGCAGCAGGCACGGGTGACCGGGAGCCGGGAGATTTCGTCCTTCACCGCTGGGGTCATCGCCATGGGCCGATCCTTCCATGCGTCCGGAAAATCCGGTCGTACGCCGCCGCCAAGAGCTCCGGGTCGTGTCGCGGAGTCCCGTCCGAGCGGGCCACCGAGCCGAGCACCAGGGCGGCGCCCATCCGCTCGGCGGCCTTCTCCAGGCCCGCCAGGTCGGCGACCCCGAAGGCGCCGCCGGTGACCGCCCGCTCGTCCACCAGGATCGCATCCACCGCGAGGTCCGGGGCGTGGTCGGCGATCACGTCCAGGTGGCGCTGCGGGGTGAAGCCCTCGGTCTCGCCGGGCTGCGGGGCGAGGTTCAGGGTGAGCAGCCGGCGCGCGCGGGTCTCGGTGAGCGCCTTGGCGAGCTCGGGGACGAGCAGGTGCGGCAGCACGCTGGTGAACCAGGAGCCGGGGCCGAGCACCACCCAGTCGGCCTCCAGGACGGCCTGGACCGCCTCCGGGACGGCCGGCGGCTCCTCGGGCAGCAGCCGGACCGACTGCACCGTGCCCGGGGTCGCGGCGACGCTCGCCTGCCCGCGGACCGCGCCCAGCTCGTGCGGGCGGTCCGGGTCGTGGCCGCGGACCTCCGCCTCGATGTCCAGCGGGACGGCCGACATCGGCAGCACCCGGCCCTGGACGTTCAGCAGCCGGCCCACCCAGTTCAGCGCCTCGACCGGGTCGCCGAGCTTCTCCCAGAGCGCCACGATCAGCAGGTTGCCGACCGCGTGGCCGCGGAGGTCGCCGTCGCCGGTGAAGCGCTGCTGGAGCACCTCGGACCAGGTGCGGCCCCAGTCGTCGTCGCCGCAGAGCGCGGCGAGCGCCTTGCGCAGGTCACCGGGGGGCAGCACCCCCAGCTCGGCCCGGAGCCGGCCGCTGGAACCGCCGTCGTCGGCGACCGTGACGCCGGCGGTCAGCTCGTTGGTGAGCCGGCGCAGCGCGGAGAGCGAGGCGGACAGGCCCTGTCCGCCGCCCAGTGCAGTGATCCGGGGGGCGCCGGGGCGCGGCGGTCTCGGACCGGTCTGGGCTCGCTCGCCGGACCTCTGCTGCCACTGCCGTGCCGGCGAGTAACCCGTCACACCGACCCCACGTTCCTGTCTCGTGCTGGTATGCGCGGCGGACGGGGGTGGCGCGGTCGGCCCGGTCAGGCCCGGCCGGTCACTCCCTGCCCATGTCGCGGTGGACCAGCACCGTTTCCACGCCGTCGGCGATCAGACGTCTGGTCAGCCGTTCCGACATGGCGACGCTCCGGTGCTTGCCACCGGTGCAGCCTACGGCAAGAGTCATGTAGCGCTTGCCCTCTCGGCGATACCCTTCGATCACGATCCGCAGCAGCTCTGCGTAACCGTCCAGGAACTCCTGGGCACCGGGCTGCTTGAAGACGTAGTCGGCGACGTCCGCGTCCGTGCCCGTCCGGGCCCGCAGCTCGGGCACCCAGTGCGGGTTGGGCAGGAAGCGGCAGTCCACCACCAGGTCGGCGTCGACCGGCAGCCCGTACTTGAAGCCGAACGACATCACGGTGGCCCGCAGCTCCGGCTCGTCGTGGTCGGCGAACTGGGCGTCCAGCTTGGCGCGGAGCTGGTGGACGTTGAGGTTCGAGGTGTCGATCACCAGGTCTGCCTCGCCGCGCAGGTCGCGCAGCAGCTCGCGCTCCTGGGCGATGCCGTCGACGATCCGGCCCTCGCCCTGCAGCGGGTGAGGGCGGCGCACCGACTCGAAGCGGCGCACCAGCGCCTCGTCGGAGGAGTCCAGGAAGACCACGCGCAGCCGTACCCCGCGCTTCTCCAGCTCCTCCAGCGAGGTCAGCAGGTCGTCGAAGAAGCTGCGGCCGCGCACGTCGACCACGGCGCCGATCCGGGGCACCGAGCCCTGGGAGCGGGCGCCGAGGTCGACCATGGTCGGGATCAGCGCGGGTGGCAGATTGTCCACCACGAACCAGCCCAGATCCTCCAGGCACTTGGCGGCGGTGCTCCGGCCGGCGCCGGACATGCCGGAGATGATCACCAGCTCCGGGGTGTTCTCTCCCCCGCCCTCGGGCCGGGTGGTACCGCCGTGGTCGGACCCTGTCACTTCGCTTCCCCGCTCTCGGTGGTTCGCTTCAGAAGAACGCGCCGGACCCCGCCGGACTTCCCCGTCCCGCGCTGGCGGGAGGGGTGCGGGCGCCGTTGCGGACGGGCGCCGTCGACCGTCATGGCGTCTCCTGGGGTGCGCCGGGCCCGGCCGGGCCGGCTCCGTCGTCAATGATCTCGCCGGTCGCGGTGTTCACCGCTGGTGCGGCAGGTGTCCGGGAGGCCAACGCCTCGGCAACAGTCTCCGCGGTGCGCCGGCCGATGCCCGGGACCTCGCACAGTTCGTCGACGGTCGCGGCCCGCAACCGCTTGAGCGAGCCGAAGTGCTTGAGCAGCGCCTGGCGGCGAGTCTCGCCGAGTCCGGGCACCGAGTCCAGCTCCCCGGTGGTGAGTCGCTTCGAGCGCTTGGCGCGCTGGTAGGTGATGGCGAACCGGTGCGCCTCGTCGCGGACCCGCTGGAGCAGGTACAGGCCCTCGCTGGAGCGGGGCAGCACCACCGGGTCGTCCTCGCCGGGCAGCCAGACCTCCTCCAGGCGCTTGGCGAGGCCGCACAGGGCGACGTCGTCGATGCCGAGCTCGTCCAGGGCCCGCCGGGCGGCGGCGACCTGCGGCTGGCCGCCGTCGACGACCAGCAACTGCGGCGGGTAGGCGAAGCGGCGCGGGCGGCCGGTGTCCGGGTCGATCGGCCCGGCGGTGTCCCGCAGGTCCCCGTCGGCGGGGGCCGCGGAGCCGTCGGGGGCGGCGCCGTCCTCGGGGACGGCCCACTCGCCGGTCTGCTCGCGCTCCTGGAGGTAGCGGCGGAAGCGCCGGCCGACCACCTCGTGCATGGAGCGGACGTCGTCCTGGCCCGCGAAGCCCTTGATGGCGAAGCGCCGGTACTCGCTCTTGCGGGCCAGGCCGTCCTCGAAGACCACCATCGAGGCGACCACGTCCTCGCCCTGGAGGTGGGAGATGTCGAAGCACTCGATGCGCAGCGGCACCGAGTCGAGGCCGAGGGCGTCGGCGAGCTCCTGCAGGGCGCGGCTGCGGGTGGTGAGGTCGGCGGCGCGCTTGGTCTTGTGCAGCGCCAGCGCCTGCTGGGCGTTGCGCTGCACGGTGGCCATCAGGTCCTTCTTGTCGCCGCGCTGCGGGACGCGCAGGTCCACCTGGGCACCGCGCAGGCCGGTCAGCCACTCGCGGACCGGGCCGACCGGGTCGGGCAGTTCGGGGACGAGGACCTCGCGCGGCACCGACTCGCTGCCCGAGCCGTACAGCTGCTGGAGGGCGTGCTCGACCAGGCCGGGGGTGTCGACGTCCTCGACCCGGTCGGTGACCCAGCCGCGCTGGCCGCGGACCCGGCCGCCGCGGACGTGGAAGATCTGGACGGCGGCCTCCAGCTCGTCCTCGGCGAGGGCGAGCAGGTCGGCGTCGGTGCCGTCGGCGAGGACGACGGCGTTCTTCTCCATGGCGCGCTTGAGGGCGCCGAGGTCGTCGCGCAGCCGGGCCGCCTTCTCGTACTCCATGGCGGCGGCGGCCTGCTGCATCTCCTGCTCCAGCCGGCGCAGCCGGCCGCCCGTCCGGCCGGCCATGAAGTCGCAGAACTCCTCGGCGAGTTCGCGATGCTCCTCGGCGGAGATCTTGCCGACGCAGGGGGCGGCGCACTTGCCGATGTAGCCGAGCAGGCAGGGCCGGCCGACCTGGGCCGCGCGCTTGAACACGCCGTTGGAGCACGTCCGGACGGGGAAGACCCGCAGCAGCAGGTCGACCGTCTCGCGGATGGCCCAGGCGTGGCCGTAGGGGCCGAAGTAGCGCACGCCCTTCTTGTGGGCGCCGCGCATCACCTGGACCCGCGGGTACTCCTCGTTGAGGGTGACCGCGAGCTCCGGGTAGCTCTTGTCGTCGCGGTACTTGACGTTGAACCGGGGGTCGTACTCCTTGATCCAGGAGTACTCCAGCTGGAGCGCCTCGACCTCGGTGCCGACCACCGTCCACTCGACCGAGGCGGCGGTGGTGACCATCGTCGCGGTGCGCGGGTGCAGGCCCGCGATGTCCTGGAAGTACGAGGACAGCCGCGGCCGCAGGCTCTTGGCCTTGCCGACGTAGATGACCCGGCCGTGCGCGTCACGGAACCGGTAGACCCCGGGAGAGAGCGGGATCGCACCGGGCGCCGGACGGTAGGTGGACGGGTCTGCCATGCCCCTACCGTACCGACTGCCGGTGACCGTCCGTGGCCGGTTTCAGCTCCCGGACCGACGGGGCTCAGGCCGGGGTGACCTGGAGCTTGCCGTCGGTCACGACCACGGCGTAGGCGGGCAGCGGCTTGGGCGCCGGGCCGTCCTCGACCGCGCCGTCGGTGATCGAGAACCGGCTGCCGTGGCAGGGGCAGTCGATCTGCTTGTCCTTCACCTGGTCGACGATGCAGCCGGCGTGGGTGCAGCGGGCGCTGAACGCCTTGTACTGGCCCGCGGTCGGCTGGGTGACGACGATCTTCTGGTCGCGGTAGACCTTGCCGCCGCCGACCGGGACGTCGGAGGCCGCGCCGAGGTCGACCGGGGCCGCGGAGGCCGCGCCGGTGCCGGTGCCGCCCGTCCCGGCTGCGCCGCCGGTGCCGGATCCGGCGGAGGAGGAGGACGAGGAGGAGCAGCCGGTGACCGCGACGGCGCCGCCCGCGGCCAGCACTGCGGCGGCACCGCAGAGCAGGGTGCGGCGGGAGGCGGCGGGGCGCTGGGCGTCCCCGGACTGGGGCGCGGTGGCGACGGGCTCGTTCATGCGGGCGGCTCCTCGGACGCTGGTACGGGCGGACCGGCGGCAGTCTATGCCCCGTACCTGGGCGTTCCGCCCGGGCGAGCGGTACTGGCACACCACCTCCCCGGCCCGCCGGGGACCGGGGAGGTTCGGTGAGCGTGTGCCCCGCTACTTCTTGGCGGCGGCCCGCTTGCGCGGGGCGGCGGTGCCGGACCGGGCACCGCCCCGGCGGGCGGCCGGGACGGCGGCGTCGGCCGCGTCCGAGCCGCTGCCGAGGATGTCGCGCAGGAACTTGCCGGTGTGGCTGGCCGTCTCCTGGGCGATCTCCTCGGGGGTGCCCTCGGCGACCACCGTGCCGCCGCCGCTGCCGCCCTCCGGGCCCATGTCGACGACCCAGTCCGCGGTCTTGATGACGTCGAGGTTGTGCTCGATGACGATCACCGTGTTGCCCTTGTCGACCAGGCCCTCCAGGACGCGGATCAGCTTGGAGATGTCCTCGAAGTGCAGGCCGGTGGTGGGCTCGTCGAGCACGTACACGGTGCGGCCGGTGGAGCGCTTCTGGAGCTCGGAGGAGAGCTTGACGCGCTGGGCCTCGCCGCCGGAGAGGGTGGTGGCGGGCTGGCCGAGCCGGACGTAGCCGAGGCCGACCTCCTTGAGGGTGCGCAGGTGGCGGGCGATCGCCGGGACGGCCTCGAAGAAGTCGAGCGCCTCCTCGATCGGCATGTCCAGCACCTCGGCGATGGACTTGCCCTTGTAGTGGACCTCCAGCGTCTCCCGGTTGTAGCGGGCGCCGTGGCAGACCTCGCAGGGGACGTAGACGTCCGGCAGGAAGTTCATCTCGATCTTGATGGTGCCGTCGCCGGAGCAGTTCTCGCAGCGGCCGCCCTTGACGTTGAAGGAGAACCGGCCGGGCAGGTAGCCGCGGACCTTGGCCTCCTGGGTCTCCGCGAAGAGCTTGCGGACGTGGTCGAAGACGCCCGTGTAGGTGGCCGGGTTGGAGCGCGGGGTGCGGCCGATCGGCGACTGGTCGACGTGCACCACCTTGTCGACCAGGTCGGTGCCGGTGATCCGGGTGTGCCGGCCGGGCACGCTGCGGGCGCCGTTCAGCTCGCGGGCGAGGTGGGTGTAGAGGATGTCGTTGACCAGGGTCGACTTGCCGGAGCCGGAGACGCCGGTGACCGCGGTGAAGGTGCCGAGGGGGAAGCCCACGGTGACGTCCTGCAGGTTGTGCTCGCGGGCGCCGTGCACGGTGATCTGGCGCTTCTTGTCCCGCGGCCGGCGCACGGCCGGGGTGGGGATGGCGCGCTTGCCGGAGAGGTACTGGCCGGTCAGCGATTCGTCGTTGGCCAGCAGCTCCTTGAGCGAGCCGGAGTGGACGACCTTGCCGCCGTGCTCGCCGGCGCCGGGGCCGATGTCGACCACCCAGTCCGCGGTCTTGATGGTGTCCTCGTCGTGCTCGACCACGATCAGGGTGTTGCCGATGTCGCGCAGCCGGACGAGGGTCTCGATGAGCCGGTGGTTGTCGCGCTGGTGCAGGCCGATGGACGGCTCGTCGAGGACGTACAGCACGCCGACCAGGCCGGAGCCGATCTGGGTGGCGAGCCGGATGCGCTGGGCCTCGCCGCCGGAGAGCGTGCCGGCCGCGCGGTTGAGCGAGAGGTAGTCCAGGCCGACGTCGACCAGGAAGCGCAACCGCTCGTTGACCTCCTTGAGCACCCGCTCGGCGATCTTCTTGTCGCGGGCGGTGAGCTTCATCGCGCCGAGGAACTCGGCGCAGTCGCTGATCGACATCCCGGAGACGTCGGCGATCGACTTGTCCTGGATGGTGACCGCGAGGACCACCGGCTTGAGCCGGGTGCCGTTGCACGCGGGGCAGTGCACCTCGCGCATGTACCCCTCGAAGCGCTCGCGGCTGGAGTCGCTCTCCGCCTCGGAGTGCCGGCGCTGGACGAACGGCACCGCGCCCTCGAAGGAGGTGGTGTAGGAGCGGTCGCGGCCGTAGCGGTTGCGGTAGCGCACCTCGACCTGGGTCTTGTGGCCGTACAGCAGCGCCTTGCGGGCGCGGGCGGGCAGCCCGGCCCAGGGGATGTCGGTGCGGAAGCCCAGCTCGCCGGCGAGCGCGTCGATCAGGCGCTGGAAGTACTCCTTGGTGTGGCCCTGGGACCACGGGTGGATGGCGCCCTCCTCCAACGACTTCTCCTCGTCGGGGATGACCAGCTCCGGGTCGACCTCCATCCGGTTGCCGAGGCCGGAGCAGTCCGGGCAGGCGCCGAACGGCGAGTTGAAGGAGAACGAGCGCGGCTCCAGCTCCTCGAAGGAGACGTCGTCGTACGGGCAGTACAGGTGCTCGGAGAACATCCGCTCGCGCTCGGGGTCGTCGTCCGGAAGGTCGACGAAGTCCAGCACCACCATGCCGCCGGACAGCTTGAGGGCCGTCTCGACCGAGTCGGTCAGCCGGCGCTTGGCGCTCTCCTTGACGGTGAGGCGGTCGATGACCACCTCGATGGTGTGCTTCTCCTGCTTCTTGAGCGTCGGCGGCTCGGTCAGCTGGACCGTCGCGCCGTCGACCCGGGCGCGGGCGTAGCCCTTGGACTGGAGGTCGGCGAAGAGGTCGACGAACTCGCCCTTGCGCTCGCGCACCACCGGGCTGAGCACCTGGAAGCGGGTGCCCTCGGCGAGCTCCAGCACCCGGTCGACGATGGCCTGCGGCGACTGCCGGGCGATCGGGCGGGCACAGTGCGGACAGTGCGGTTTGCCGATCCGGGCGAAGAGCAGGCGGAGGTAGTCGTAGACCTCGGTGATGGTGCCGACCGTGGAGCGCGGGTTGCGGCTGGTGGACTTCTGGTCGATCGAGACGGCCGGCGACAGGCCCTCGATGAAGTCGACGTCGGGCTTGTCCATCTGCCCGAGGAACTGGCGCGCGTACGAGGACAGCGACTCGACGTACCGCCGCTGCCCCTCGGCGAAGATCGTGTCGAAGGCCAGCGAGGACTTGCCGGACCCGGAGAGGCCGGTGAAGACGATGAGGGAGTCGCGGGGCAGGTCGAGCGAGACGTTCTTGAGGTTGTGCTCGCGAGCACCGCGGACGATCAGGCGGTCGGCCACTGCTTCTGGCGCCTTTCTCCGGGGAGGTGGGGCTGCGTCTGGCCCCAAGGAGGACCAACGAGCGAGATGGGCGTTTTCTTCCAGCTTCGGACCGCCAGCCTATAGCTCAGGCGTTCGAATATCGAGCTTGTCCAGCGGAGACCACCCGAACGAGTGAGGGCCGCCCGCCGCCGCGGGCGCCGGGCCCGCGAAAACCGCAGTTCGGGGCCGGTCGACCGGGGTAGCGTCCCCTGTACAACGAGCGGCGGCGCCCGCCGGCAACGCCGCCCGTCCCACCCACCGCAGCCACCGGAGGCCGCCATGACCGACCCAGGGGCCGCCCGTCGCGCGGCCGAGACCGCCGCGGGGCACCTCAAGGACGTCGCCGACTCCACCGAGCAGCTGCTGCGCGGCGCCGCCGGGCTGGACCCGGCCGACGTCGCCGGGCCGTCCGGCCTGCCCGGCTGGACGCGCGGGCACGTGCTCGCCCACCTCGCCCGCAACGCCGACTCCCTGGTCAATCTGCTGGAGACCGCTCGCACCGGGGTCGACATCCCCCAGTACGCCTCCCCCGAGGCGCGCGAGCACGGGATCCGCGACGGGGCCGGCCGACCGCTCGACGTCCAGCTCGCCGACCTCGCGACCAGCGCCGAGCGGCTCGCGGCCTGCGCCGCCACCCTGCCCGACGAGGCCTGGACGGCCGTGCTGCGCCACCGCAACGGCTACCGCTTCCCGGCGTACGAGGTGCCGTACAAGCGGCTGATGGAGGTCGAGTACCACCACGTCGACCTGGCCGCCGGCTACACCCCGGCGCACTGGCCGGAGGCGTTCGCCGCCGCCGAGCTGGAGCGGATCGCCGGCCAGCTCGCCGGCTCCGACGGGCTGCCCCCGCTGCTGCTGGTCGCCGAGGACACCGGCGCCCGGGTGGCGGCCGGCCGCGACGGCGCCGGGCCCGCGCTGGACGTCGAGGGCCCCGTCCGGGCGCTGGCGGCCTGGCTCGCCGGCCGCTCCGACGGCGACGGCCTGCAGGTCCGCCGGGGCGGCGAGCTGCTGCCCGACGGCCGCAGCGCCCTGCCGCAGCTTCCTCCGCTGCACTGAACAGGCGATGATGCGGATGACGGCCTTCAGCCGCCGCTGCGCCACGACGACCGAGGAGCTGTGCGATGACGTACCACGGAGCGGTGAAGGTCGGCAGTCCGCCGGACACCCGCGAGCTCGCCCATCTGATCATCACCAAGGTGGCGGTCGGCCCCTACGACAACAACGCGTACCTGCTGCGCTGCCGGGCCACCGACGAGCAGCTGCTGATCGACGCGGCCGCCGATGCCCCGGCCCTGCTGGAGACCGTGGGCGACCGGCTGGCCACGGTGGTCACCACCCACCGCCACCACGACCACTGGGCGGCGCTGGCCGAGGTGGTGGCCGCCACCGGCGCCCGCACGGCCGCCGGCCGGATCGACGCCGAGGGCATCGACGTCCCCACCGGGCTGCTGCTGGACGACGGCGACGTGCTGCGGGTGGGCCAGGTCGAGCTCACCGTCCGGCACCTGGTCGGGCACACCCCCGGCGCGATCGTGCTGATCTACGACGACCCCCAGGGCCACCCGCACGTGTTCACCGGCGACTGCCTCTTCCCCGGCGGCGTCGGCAACACCTGGAAGGACCCGGAGGCCTTCGCCAGCCTGTTCCGGGACGTCAACGAGAAGATCTTCGACGTACTGCCCGACGAGGCCTGGGTCTACCCCGGCCACGGCACCGACACCACGCTCGGCGCCGCGCGCCCGCACCTCGCCGAGTGGCGCGAGCGGGGCTGGTGACGGCCGCGGCCCCCGCGCACCGAGCGGTGCG
>NZ_JBHWBW010000162.1:0-15060 GCF_042735675.1 Kitasatospora sp. NPDC059571 | reverse complement strand
GTCGCGGGGGCGGCGCGGCGCGGGGGGGCGCGCCGCGGCGGGCGGCGCGCCCCCCCCCCCCCGGCGCGGCGTCAGTTCCGCACGGTGTGGTCGGTGTCGAGGTCGTCGACCAGCTCGCGGTACTCGTCCAGTTTGTCGGGACAGTAGACGTTCAGCACGATGGCGCCGGCCTCGACGACCCTGGCGTCGGCGATGATCGGGCGCTGTCCGGGGCCGCCGGCGCCGTTGGAGAGGTTCACCCGGTACAGCGCGTTCTTCAGCGACCCGGACGGGTCCTTGCAGGCGGCGCCGCCGTCGGTGCCGAGGGTGCGGGCGATCTGGCCCTGGTCGGGGACGGCGGAGTAGCCGGCCGCGACGAGCTGGTCGGAGAGCTGCTGGGCCTTGCGGTAGGACTCGTTGGTGGCGTGCTGCTGGGTGTAGGTCAGCAGGCCGATGACGACCATGGCGACGAGCAGGACGATCGCGCCGATGTAGATGGCGCGGTGCTGGGAGGCCATCCGGGTGGGGCTCATGCGGCACCGCCCCGGGCCTCGGCGGCGGCCGCCGCGGGGTCCTGCCACTCGGGCTTGCGGAACTTGAGGAAGGCGAACGGGATGACCAGGCCGAGCAGCAGCAGGCCGCCCGCGACGATCACCACGTAGGACCAGACGCTGCCGCCGCTGAACTGCGAGGACGGGACGAAGCCGATCACCATGGCGAGCGCCGAGGCGACGAACCCGGTGACGCAGAGGGCGACCAGGGCGGGGGCCCGGTAGCCGCGGGGGTGGTCCGGCCGGGTGCGGCGCAGCCGGATGGCGGCGACGAACATCAGCAGGTAGACGATGAGGTAGACCTGGGTGGTGATCACCGAGAAGATCCAGTACGCGCTGGAGACGTTCGGGATGAAGGCGTACATCAGGGCGATGGCGGTGGTGACCACGCCCTGGGTGACCAGGATGTTCTGCTGGACGCCGTGGGCGTTGAGCCGCTGCAGGAACGGTGGCAGGTAGCCCTCCTGGCGGGAGATCAGCAGCAGGCCCTTGGAGGGGCCGGCCAGCCAGGTGAGCATGCCGCCGAGGGAGGCGGCGACCAGCCCGACCGCGATGACGGGGGTGAGCCAGCCGATGTGGAAGTACTGGAAGAAGGCGTCGAAGGCCTGCATCACGCCGGCGGTGAGGCTGAGCTGGTCGGAGGGCACCACCCAGCTGATCGCGAGGGCCGGCAGGATGAAGATCAGCAGGACCAGGCCCATGGCCAGGAACATCGACTTCGGGAACTCCTTGGCCGGGTTCTTCAGCGAGGAGACGTGGACGGCGTTCATCTCCATGCCGGAGTAGCTGAGGAAGTTGTTGACGATCAGGACGAGGCTGGCGATGCCGGTCCACTGCGGGAAGAGGTGGGCGGCGTTCATGGGCGCGGCCGAGGGGTTGCCCTGGCCGAGGAAGACCAGGCCGAGGACGACCAGCAGCGCGCCGGGGATCAGGGTGCCGATGATCAGGCCGCCGGAGGCGAGGCCGCCGACCGCGTCGGTGCCGCGCGCGGAGACCCAGACGCCGGCCCAGTACAACACCATGATCACGACGGCGGTGTAGAGGCCGCTGTCGGCCAGCGACGGGTTGATGACGTACGCGATGGTGCTCGCCACGTACGCCAGCAGGCTCGGGTAGTAGAAGATCGTCATGGCGAACTGGCACCAGACGGCGAGGAAGCCGAGCGGCTTGGAGAGGCCCTGGGCGACCCAGTTGTAGACGCCGCCGTCCCAGCCGGAGGCGAGTTCCGCGGAGACCAGGGCGGTCGGCAGCAGGAACACGATCGCCGGGACGATGTAGAGGAAGACGCAGGCCAGGCCGTAGACGGCCATGGTCGGGGCGGCCCGCAGGCTGGCCACCGAACTGGTCGTCATCAGTGCCAGCGTCAGCCAGGTCAGGCGCGGGGCCGCGACCGCCTTGACGGCCGTCGTCCGGACGCCGGTGCCCGCACCGGGATCTCCGCCGGCCGGGGCATCCATGGCACTCATGCCGACTCCTCACCGCGGCCCGGGCGGGCCGCCGCCTCCAGCCTCACGGAGGCCGGTCGGGGCCGCACTCGCAAGATCACCGGATTGGACCGGCCTGGGGGGCGACGCGGTGTCAGTCGCCGATGGTCTGCTCGGACCAGACGGTCTTGCCGCGGACGCCGTAGCGGGTGCCCCAGCGGCGGCTCAGCGTCATCACCAGGAACAGGCCGCGGCCGCCCTCGTCGCCCTCGTTGGCGAGCCGCATGTGCGGTGCGGTGGCACTGGCGTCGGAGACCTCGCAGAGCAGGCCGCGGTCGCGGATCAGCCGCAGCTGGACGGGCCCCTGCCCGTAGCGGATGGCGTTGGTGACCAGCTCGCTGATGATCAGTTCGGTGGAGTCGGCGAGGTCGTCGAGGTTCCAGGCGGCGAGCTGGCGGGCGACCAGGGTCCGCGCGGTGGAGACCACGACGGGGTCGGCGGGCAGCGTCCACAGCGCGACCCGGTCCGGGCCGAGCCGGCGGGTCCGGGCGAGGAGCAGCATCGCGTCCTCGTCGAGGCGGTGCGGGACGACGGCGTAGGCGACGTCGTCGCACAGGTCGGACAGGGCGCGGTCGGGGTGGGCCAGCACACGGCGCAGCCGCTCCCGGCCGCCGAGTTCGTCCTCCTCGCGGCCGGCGATCAGGCCCTGGGTGTGCAGGGCGATCAGGGTCTGGGCGGGGAGTTCGGCGGAGACGGCGCGGTGGCCGGCGTCGCGGCTGCCGGTGAGCGGCGGTCCGACGGGGACGTCGAAGGCGACCTCGGCGCCGTTGCGGCCGAGCGCGAGCAGCGGGGGGTGGCCGGCGCTGGCGGCGGTGCACAGGCCGCTGACCGGGTCGTAGACCAGGTAGAGGCAGGAGGCGGTGATCGGCCGGTCGCCGGGGTCGGGGACGGTGTCCGCGGTGAGCCGGTCCACGGTCTCGTCGAGGCCGGCGAGCAGTTCGTCGGGCGGCAGGTCCATCCGGGCCAGGGTCTGGACGACGGTGCGCAGCTGGCCCATGGTCGCGGCGGTCTCGACCCCGCGTCCGATGACGGTGCCGCAGGTCAGCGCCGTCCGCGCGCCGGAGAGCGGGATGACGTCGAACCAGTCGGCGTCTGCTGCGCCGGACAGGTGGAGGAAGGCGGTCTCGACGGCGGGCAGGTCTGGCGGCCGGACGGGCAGCAGCCGGCGCTGCAGGGTGGTGGCGACGGTCCGTTCGCGGATGAAGTGCCGGGCCCGGTCGAGGCTGAGCGCGGTGCGGTCGGCGAGTTCGCCGGCCAGCCGCAGGTCCTCCTCGTCGAAGGACTCCACCCGGTCCGAGCGGAGGAAGACGGCGAGGCCGAGGACCGTCCCGTGCACGATCAGCGGCGCCACGATCATCGAGTGGACGCCGTTCTTCACCAGCCGGTCGGTGTGCTCCGAGTCGGCGGTCAGCCAGGGCTCGTTCTCGGAGAGCTGGGCGACCAGGCGCGGCTGGAGGTCGTGCAGGCTCTGCGAGAACGGGGTCGGGAAGGGCAGGGTGGCGAGCGAGCCGGGGGCGCCGAACGGCGCGCCGTCGCGGAACGAGCGGTGGGCGGCGCGGCGCAGCGGGGTGGCGGCCGCGACGGGGCCGGGGGCGAGCCGGCGGCCGCTGAAGACGTCGTCGAGCAGTTCGACCACCGCGGTGTCGGCGAAGTCGCCGACGGCGACGTCGGCGAGTTCCTCCGCGGTGCGGGTGGGGTCCAGGGTGGAGCCGATCCTCCGGTGGGCGTCGTTGAGGATCTCCAGGCGGACGACCGCGGTCTCCTGCTCGGTGATGTCCTCGGCCATCACGGCGATGCCGAGCACCTTCCCGTCCGGGTCGCGCAGCCGGAACATCGAGAGCGCGACCGTCATCGACCTGGTGGGCTCGGCAAGCGGGTGGCCGGTGACCTTGAGGCGGCGGACGGACGTGCCGGTGTCCAGCACCTGCCGGGCGATCTCGACCAGTTCGTCGGAGTGGAAGCCCGGTGCGAACTCATCGATGGTCCGGCCGATCACGGCCCGCTCGTTCAGGCCGCGCATGCCGCGCGCGGCGGTGTTGAAGCGGACGACCCGCAGCTCGGGGTCGAGGACGAACAGCCCGGCCGGGGCACGGGTGAACAGCGCCTCCACCAGTGCCGCTTCGGTGGACTCGCGGTCGCTCTGTTGCACGGTTCGCGCCTCCCGTCCCCGGCGGTCCGGCCGGTTTCCCGGTGTCCTCCACCCTTCGCCATCGCGGTGCCGGGCGGCAAGTCGGCCCGTCCGGCAGGCGGACGGCGGGCCCGGGCGCGCGGCGGGCGGCCCGGGGATGCACGGGCGTGGCGCCGCCCCGACGATGAGGGCAGGGCACGGTCGACCGGAAGGGGTGCCGGGATGGCGCAGGACGGCTCGTGGCAGCGGCTGCCGTCCCCGCTGCGCGAGCTGCTGGAGGGCACCCCCGGCGCGGTCCAGGTGCTCGACACCGAGCTGCGGTACCTGTACGTCAACCCGGCGCTGGCCCGGATGAACGGTGCTCCGGCGGACGACCACGTCGGCCGGACGATCGCCGAGATCGTGCCGGACGTCGACGCCCGGGACGACGTGCTGCGGGCGGTGCTGGCGGACGGGGTGCCGCGCGAGGCGGTCTCCAGCGGGCACACCCGGTCGGTCTCCCCGGCGGGCCGGCGGTACTGGCACGGGGCGTACCACCGGCTGGAGGTGGAGGGCCGGGTGGTCGGGCTGGTCGGGATCGTCCTGGAGGTGACCGCGTCGCGGCACCAGCAGCACGAGCTGGAGCAGGCCCGGGAGCGGCTGGCCCTGATGGACAGCGCCTCGACCATGATCGGTACGACCCTGGACATGGACACCACCTGCGCCGAGCTGGCGGACTTCCTCGTCCCGGTGCTGGCGGACGCCGCCTCGGTGGAGGTGCTGCCGGCGGACGGGTCCGCGGCGCGCGGTGCGGCCCCCGGCCACCTGCGGCTGCGCCGCGCCGCGCCGCGTGGGGGGGGGGGGCGGCGCTCACGCCGCACGTCCGGGGCTTCGGGACACCCGGCGAGTACGTGGACTACCAGGCGGGCGCGGCGGTGCCGCGGTGCCTGGCGGGCGGGCGCCCGGTGGTCGACAACGCGCTGCCGGACGACCGGTTCGGCCGGTCCGCGCCGAACACGGCGCGGGTGGCCGCGTACCGGGCGGCCGGCATCCACTCGGCGCTGGTGGTGCCGCTGCCGGCCCGCGGCCGGCGGCTGGGCACGGTGACGCTGGTACGGGCCGGCGACTCCCCCGGCTTCGGCGACGACGACGTGCTGGTCGCCCAGGACCTGGCCCGGCGGGCCGCGGTCAGCCTGGACAACGCCCGCCGCTACACCCGTGAGCACGGCATCGCGCTGGCCCTGCAGCGCGCCCTGCTGGCCGAGCCGGGCGCGCCGCACCCCGGGGTGCAGGTCGCCTTCCGCTACCGGCCGGCCGGGGCGAGCGCGCTGGTGGGCGGGGACTGGTACGAGACGGTTGCGCTGGCCGGCGGCACCGCGCTGCTGGCCATCGGGGACGTGATGGGGCACAGCCTGGAGGCGGCGGTGGAGATGAGCCACTACCAGGCGATGCTGCGGATCGTGGCCGGCGAGGGGCTGTCGGCCGGGCCGCTGCTGGACCGGATGGACCGCCTCCTCGCCCAGGTGGAGGCCGCCCGGCCGGCCACCTGCCTGTCGGTGGTGATGGATCCGGCCCGCGGCCTGTGCACGTACGCCAGCGCCGGGCACCTGCCGCCGGCCCTGGTGGCCCCGGACGGCACGGTGGAGCTGCTGCCGGTCGACCCGGGCCCGCCGCTGGCGACCGGGTTCGGCGGCTTCCCGGAGGCGACCGCCAAGGTGCCGCCCGGCCACCACCTGCTGCTCTACACCGACGGGCTGGTCGAGCGCCGGGAGGAGTCGATCGACGCCTCGCTGGCGCGGCTGACCCGGCTGCGGCTGCCCCGCGGGGCCGGCGGCGAGCAACTGCTGGACGCGGTGCTGGCGGACCTGTCCCCCGCACCGGACGACGACGTCGCCCTGCTCACCGCCGCCTTCTCGGGCCGCTGAGCGCCCCGGCCGGACGGCGGGCGGGGCGCTGCGCCGGTCAGCGGCGGCCGGCCGCCACCGGCTCGTCGGGGTGGCCGGGCGGCAGGCCCTCGGCGAGGTCCTCGACGATCAGGCGCTTGGCGATGGCGTCCACGGCGGCGCGCAGCTGGGCGCCCTCCGGGCGGCCGCTGTCCTGTTCCAGGCGCTGGTTCAGCCAGGCCGCCCAGGCGCGGGTGAGGACCTCGGCCTCCTGCCGGCCGGCCGCGGTGTGGCTGTAGTAGCCGTCGGTGCGGGAGAGGTAGCCCTGGGCGGCGGTCCGTTCGAAGACCGGGGCGAGCACCTCCGGGGGCAGCCGCCGGGTGGCCGCGATCAGACCCAGGCGGGCGTGGCCGACCGTACGGGTGAACAGCTCGACCTGCATGACGGCCCACGCCCCGGCGATGTCCAGCCGGGTGCCGGACTCCCGGACGATCCGGCGGGCGGTGTCCAGGTCGGTGTCGCGCAGGATCTTGGCGACGGACAGCTCCAGCAGCCGGGCCGAGTCCCCGGAGTTCGGGGAGGCGAATCCCTCGCCCATGTCGGTGGAGGTCGCCCGGGCGGTGTCGCGGAGCTTCACCTGCTTGAGGAAGAGCGCGACCACGAACCCGGCCCCGGCGACCGGCACCGTCCACAGGAACACGGTGTGCAGCGCGTCGGCGTACGCGTTGACGATCGGCGCGGACTGCGCGGCGGGCAGGGCGTGCAGGCCCTTGGGGCTCTGGGCGGCCCGGGCGAGCAGCGCCGGGTCGGCCCCGGTGAGCCGTGCGGAGGTGGCGATCGCGGCGGGCAGCCGGTCGCCGAGGGCGTTGGTGTAGATCGTGCCGAAGACCGCCGTCCCGAAGGAGGAGCCGAGGGTGCGGAAGAAGGTCACCCCGGACGTGGCGGTGCCCAGGTCGGCGTAGTCGACGGTGTTCTGGACGGCGATGGTGAGCACCTGCATGCACAGGCCGATGCCGACGCCGAGCACCAGCATGTACAGCGACTGCAGCGCCACACCGGTCCTGGCGTCCATCCGGGACAGCAGGTACAGGCCGACGCCCATCACCAGGGAGCCGACGATCGGGAAGATCCGGTACCGGCCGGTGCGGCTGACCATCGTTCCGCTGAACACCGAGGCGACCAGCAGGCCGAGCACCATCGGCAGGGTCCGCACCCCGGAGGTGGTCGCCGAGGCGCCGTTGACGTACTGCAGGAAGGTCGGCAGGAAAGTCAGCGCACCGAGCATGGCGAAGCCGACGATGAAGCTGAGCACCGAGCAGACGGTGAAGACCGGGTTGCCGAACAGCCGCATCGGCAGCATCGGCTCGGCGGCCCGGGTCTCGACCCAGCAGAACAGCCCGAGCGCGACCACGCCGCCGACGAACAGCGCGATGATCACCGGTGAGGACCAGTCGTACTCGACGCCGCCCCAGCTGGTGGCCAGGATCAGCGAGCTCGCGCCGACCGCGACGAGGCCGATGCCCAGGTAGTCGATGACCGGGCGGCTCGCCGAGCGGATGGACGGGATCGTCCGGGCCGCCGCCAGCACCACCACGATCGCGATCGGCACATTGACGTAGAACGCCCAGCGCCAGGTCAGATGGTCGGTGAACAGGCCGCCGAGCAGTGGGCCGATGACCGTGGCGACGCCGAAGACGGCGCCGATGGCGCCCTGGTACTTGCCGCGCTCGCGCAGCGGGATGACGTCGGCGATCAGCGCCATCGAGGTGACCATCAGGCCGCCCGCGCCGACGCCCTGCATCGCCCGCCAGGCGATCAGCAGCCCCATGTCGGTGGCCAGGCCGCAGAAGAAGGAGCCGGTGATGAAGACGATCGCGGAGACCTGGAAGACCACCTTGCGGCCGAACAGGTCGCCGAACTTGCCGACCAGGGCCGTCGAGACGGTCTCCGCGAGCAGGTAGGACGTCACCACCCAGGACTGGTGCGAGGCCCCGCCGAGGTCGGCCACGATGGTCGGCAGCGCGGTGCCGACGATCGTCTGGTCCAGGGCGGCCAGCAGCATGCCCAGCATGATCGTGCCGAACACGATGTTGCGCTGCCGCCGGTCCAGGACGGGCGGCGCGGCGGTGGCCGCCGCAGGGCCGGTCTCACTGGTAGTCACCCTCGCATGGTCGCCCGGCCGGGCGCGCCGCGCCTGCGCTGCGCGGCCGAGCGGTGAACGCCGTCCCGGCCGGTGGACGCGCCCCGGACGGCGCAGGATGGGTGGCGAGCACGCCCCGAGGTCAGGAGCCCGACGGTGCTGGAACGCGTTGCACGGATGTCGCAGGCGGCCGCCGCCGAACCCGGCCGGACGGCCAAAATCGCCCTGCTCGCCGACGGACTGCGCGGGCTCGGCCCGGTGGAGGCCCCGGCCGCGGTGGCGCTGCTGTCCGGCGAGGCGCGGCGGATGCGGATCGGGGTCGGCCACGCCGCGCTGCGCGACCTGCCGCCGCCCGCCCGGACGGCCGGTCTCGGCGTCCTGGAGACCGAGGAGCTGCTCGGCCGGATCGCCGCCGTGCACGGGCGCGGGGCGCAGGCCGAGCGGCGCCGGCTGCTGGACGGGCTGTTCGGCCGGGCGACCGGCGACGAGCAGCGGCTGCTGCGCGGGGTGCTGGTGGGCGAGCTGCGCCAGGGCGCCCTGGACGGCGTGCTGGCGGAGGCGGTGGCGAAGGCGGCCGGGGTGCCGGCCGACGCGGTGCGCCGGGCGCTGATGTTCCGCGGCTCGGCACGGGCGGTCGCCGCGGCGGCGCTGGAGGGCGGCGCGGCTGCGCTCGGCGCGTTCGGCCTGGAGGTCGGCCGGCCGGTGCGGCCGATGCTGGCCGCCGCCGCGCCGGGCGTGGCCGAGGCGCTGGCCAGGATCGCGCCCGCGGCCCTGGAGTGGAAGCTCGACGGGATCAGGATCCAGGTCCACCGGGACGGCCCCGAGGTCGCGGTGTTCACCCGGGGCCTGGACGACATCACCGCCCGGGTGCCGGAGATCGTCGCGGCCGCCCGCGGCCTGCCGGTGCGCACGGCCGTGCTGGACGGGGAGGCGATCGCGCTCGGCCCGGACGGCCGCCCCCGGCCGTTCCAGGTGACGGCGGCCCGCACCGCGTCCCGGCAGGACCCGGAGCGGCTGCGCGCCGAGGTACCGCTGCACCCGTACGTCTTCGACCTGCTGCACCTCGACGGCGAGGACCTGGTGGACGCGCCGGGCGAGCGGCGCTGGGGCGCCCTGGCGGGGGTGGCGGACGCCTCCCTGCGGGTGCCGCGCACGGTGACGGCCGACCCGGCCGCAGCGGCGGACTTCCTGGCCGACGCCCTGGCCGCCGGGCACGAGGGCGTCCTGGTGAAGGACCCGGCGGCGCCGTACGCGGCGGGCCGGCGCGGCGCCGGCTGGATCAAGGTGAAGCCCCACCACACGCTGGACCTGGTGGTGCTCGCAGCCGAGTGGGGCAGCGGCCGGCGGCGCGGCTTCCTGTCCAACCTGCACCTGGGGGCGCGCTCGGGCGGCGAGCCGGGGCTGCCGGAGTGGGTGATGCTCGGCAAGACCTTCAAGGGCCTCACCGACGAGCTGCTGGCCTGGCAGACCGGCGAGCTGCTGGCCCGGGAGACCGGCCGGGGCGCGTACGAGGTGCGGGTGCGGCCCGAGCTGGTCGTGGAGATCGCCTTCGACGGGATCCAGCGCAGCCCGCGCTACCCCGCCGGGCTCGCCCTGCGCTTCGCCCGGGTGGTCCGCTACCGGCCGGACAAGACGGCGGCGGAGGCGGACACGGTGGCCGCCGTCCGCGCGCTGGGCCGCGGCCTATGACGGGCCGCGCTCCCAGGCCGGCCGGTCCGTCCACGCGGCGAGCGTGCGGCGGGTCTCGAAGCGCTCCTGACGGCCGGTCACGGGATCCCTGAACTCCAGCACCGCGGCGAGCAGTTGGAGCGGGCTCCGGAAGTCGTCCGGGGCCGGTTCGGGGAGCACGTGCGGGTACAGCGGGTCGCCGAGGATCGGCACGCCGAGCGCCGCCATGTGCACCCGCAGCTGGTGGGTGCGGCCGGTGTGCGGGTGCAGCCGGTAGCGGCAGAGCCCGTCGCGGCAGCCGTCCGGCTCGATCCGGGTCTCGCTGTTCGGCTCGCCCGCCACCTCGCGCGCGGCCAGCTCCCCGCGCTCCTTGACGATCCGGCTGCGGACCGTCCGCGGCAGCACCGGCCCCGGGCCGCAGCCGGCGACCGCGAGGTACTCCTTGCGCACCGCGCGCCGCTCGAACAGGCCCTGGTAGGCCGCCCGGTGCTCCGGCGCGACGACGAACAGCACCAGCCCGGCGGTCAGCCGGTCCAGCCGGTGCGCCGGGCTCAGCCGGGGCAGGCCGAGGTCGCGCCGCAGCCGGGCCAGCGCGGTCTCCCGCACGTGCACCCCGCGCGGGGTGGTGGCCAGGAAGTGCGGCTTGTCGGCGACCACGATCCGCTCGTCGCGGTGAAGGACCTCGATGCCGAACGGCACCGGCACCTCCGGCTCCAGCTCGCGGTGGAACCAGACGAACGCCCCCGGCCGGTACGGAGCGTCCGGGGCCAGCGGGCCGTCCGCGGCGAGGAACTCGCCGGCGGCGAGCATCGCGTCGACCCGGTCGGCGCCGATCGCCCGCCCGTACCGCTCCACCAGGTGGTCGCGCACGGTCGGCCAGCCCCCGTCGGCGGGCAGCCGCAGCCGCACCGCGTCGATGCCGTCGCGCTGCGGCAGCGGGCTCGCCGGAACACCTGACCTGCGTCTCACCGTCCGTACCCTAGCGGGCCGCCCGCCCTCCGCTCGTCTGTGCGGCGCCGGGCCGCCATGGGAGGATGGCAGGGCGGGAAACCCCGACGCCGACCTTCGGACGGTGCGTGTGGACAGCTACGAGCGGGATGTGGATCCGCCGGTCCGAGGGGATCCGGCGGCGGGTCGCGGGGAGCGGG
This sequence comes from Kitasatospora sp. NPDC059571, assembly GCF_042735675.1. NCBI lineage: Bacteria > Bacillati > Actinomycetota > Actinomycetes > Kitasatosporales > Streptomycetaceae > Kitasatospora > Kitasatospora sp. NPDC059571. The sequence continues at coordinate 4,100 of NZ_JBHWBW010000162.1, read as the reverse complement.
TGCCGGACGGCCTGCTCCACGTGCCGATCGCGACCGCGCTGATCGCGGACGACGGCCGCATCCTGCACTGGAGCCCGGACGCCGAGTCGCTGCTCGGCTACAGCACCCAGGAGGCGGTCGGCGCGCGCGCCGCCAACCTGCTGATCACCGAGGACCAGCGGGACGACGTGATGCGGCTGTTCACCGACATCCTCAGCGGCCGGGCCTGGTCGGGCGTCTTCCCGGTCAAGCACCGGGCCGGCCACCACGTGAACCTCGAGTTCCGCACCCACCCGATCAGCGGTCCGGGCGGCCGCCCGCTCGTCCTCGCGGTCGCCTCCGACGTGACCGCGCTGCGCCGGCTCCAGGCCGACCTGGCCGTCCTGGACGGCTTCTTCACCCAGTCCCCGGTGGGCATGGCCGTGTACGACCCGGAGCTGCGCTTCGTCCGGCTGAACGACGCACTCGCCCGGATCAACGGCATCCCGGCCGCCGAGCACCTCGGGCGGCGGATCACCGACATCCTGCCCGGCATCAACGGCCAGGAGATCGAGGCCGTGATGCGGGACGTGCTGACCGGCGGCCCGGCCGTGGTCGACGCCCGCTCGCACGGGCAGACCCCCGGCGACCCGGGCCACGACCACGCCTGGTCGGCGTCCTACTTCCGGCTGGAGCAACCCGACGGGGACCCGCTGGGCGTCAGTTCCACCATCGTGGACGTCACCGAGCGCTACCGGGCCGAGCGCACCGCGGCCGCCGCCCAGGAGCGGCTCTCGGTGCTCGCCGACGCCACCGTGTCCATCGGCACCACCCTGGACCTGCGGCAGACCGCCCGGGAGCTGGCCGAGGTGATCGTCCCGCGGCTGGCCGACGCGGTCGGGGTGTTCGCCCTGGAGCACCTGGTGTCGGGCACCGAGCCGCCCGGCCCCGGCGCCGAACTGGAGGTCCGCCGGCTCGCGGTCGCCACCACCGACCCGGAGCACCCGATCGGCCAGCTGCCCACCGAGGCCGTGTACCGGCTCCCGCCGGACTCGGTGTACGCACAGGCCCTGACCACCGGCGTGACCGTGCTGGCGCCCAACTGGGACCTGCCGCTGCTCGCCGACGAGCAGCTCACCGCACGGGTCCGCGAGTACCTCGACGACCGGCCGCGGCCCGTCCGGATCACCCCCCTGGTGGCGCGCGGCACCGTGCTCGGCATGGTGGTGTACTCGCGCAGCGCCGACCGCGAGGACTTCAACCCGGCCGACGGCACGCTCGGTGACGAACTGGCCTCCCGGGCCGCGGTCTCCATCGACAACGCGCGGCTCTACCTGCACCAGCGGCAGACCGCACAGGCCCGCGAGCAGGCCCTCACCGAGGCCCGGGCCGCCCAGGAGCGGCTCGCCCTGGTCAACGCCGCCTCGGCCCGGATCGGCACCACGCTCGACCTCGTCCAGACCGCCCGCGAACTCGCCGAGACCGCCAGCCCCCGGCTCGCCGACACCGTCATCGTGGAGGTGCTGGACGCCCTCGTGCGCGGCGCCGACAGCACCCCGCAGGGCCGCGCCGACCGCTCGGCGGTGCTGCGCCGGATGGCGTTCCACACCGTGCCGGGCAGCGGCATGCGGCCGATCGCCCCGGTCGGCAGCGTCCACCGCTTCCACCCGTCCACCCCGTATGCCTGGGTACTGGCGCACCGCCGCCCGGTGCTGCTGCCCGAGCTCGACGACCGGGCGCTGAACTGGTTCAACGACGACCCGCAGCGCGCCGCGGCCGTCCGCGACCAGAACGTGCGCTCGGTGATGGTGGTGCCGCTGATCGCCCGCGGCGCGGGGGTCGGCGTCGCCACCTTCTACCGCAGCATCACCGAGCGGCCCTACGACGAGGAGGACCTGCGGCTGGCCGGCGAACTCACCGCACGGGCCGCCGTCTCCATCGACAACGCGCTGCTGTACACCCGGGAGCGGGACGCCGCCGAACAGCGCCAGCGGGCCCTGGAGGCGGCCGGCGCGGCCCAGGCCCGGCTGGCGCTGCTGAACGAGGCGTCCACCCGGATCGGGACCACGCTCGACCTCCAGCGCACCGCGGAGGAGCTCATCGACGTGGTGATCCCGCGGTTCGCCGACTTCGTCACGGTCGACCTGCTGGAGTCGCTGCTCCAGGGCGACGAGCCGGAACCCGTGCCCCGGGACGGCTCGGTGATGCTGCGGGCGGTCGCGATCGGCGAGGTCGACGAGTCCGGGACGATGGTCGGCGCCGCGGACCCGGTCGGCGGCAGCTCCCGCTCGGCGCAGCTGTACGCGCAGAGCCTGCGCACCGGCCGGTCGATCCTGGTACCGCACGTCGACGAGGAGGCGCTGCGGCGGATCGTCGCCCACCCGGAGCGGATCGCGCCGAGCCTGGAGGCCGGGGTGCACTCGTACCTGATGGTGCCGCTGCTGGCCCGCGGCACGGTGCTCGGCGGGGTGGAGTTCGTCCGCACCCGCAACCCGGAGGCGTTCACCCACGCCGACGTGGCGCTCGCCGAGGAGCTGGCGGCCCGGGCCGCGGTCTGCATCGACAACGCGCGGATCTACCGGCGGGAGCGGGACACCGCGCTCACCCTGCAGCGCAGCCTGCTGCCCCAGGACGTACACCACACCCCCGGCCTGGAGATCGCCCACCGCTACCTGCCGAGCAGTGTGATCAGCGAGGTCGGCGGCGACTGGTTCGACGTGGTGCCGCTCAGCGGCGGCCGGGTCGCGCTGATCGTCGGCGACGTGATGGGCCACGGCATCCGGGCCGCCGCCACCATGGGCCAGCTGCGCACCGTCGCCCGGACGCTGATCACCCTGGACATGGATCCGGCGCGGGTGCTGCGGCGTCTGGACGACGCGGCGGCGGCGATCGGCGAGAGCCAGTTCGCCACCTGCGTCTGCGTGCTGTTCGACCCCGCCGACCGGGCCTGCAGCGCCGCCACCGCCGGGCACCTGCCGCCGGTGATCGCCCTGCCGGACGGCTCCACCGAGCTGCTGGAGCTGCCGCCGGGCGCCCCGCTCGGCATCGGCGGGGTGCCGTTCGAGTCGGTCCGATTCGACCTCGCCGAGGACGCCATCCTGGTGCTGTACACCGACGGCCTGGTGGAGCGCCGCGACCGCGACCTGGACGAGGGGATCGACCTGCTGCGCCGCACGGTCGCCACCCGGCGCGGCTCGCTGGAGCAGACCTGCGACGCCGTCCTCGCCACGCTCGGCGCCTCCGCCGGGCAGGACGACATCGCGGTGATCATGGCGCACGCGCAGCCGGTCGGCGGCGACCGGATCGCCACCCTGACCCTGGAGGGCGACAAGGCGATGGTGCGGCACGCCCGCCGCTTCACCCGCCGCACGCTGGCCGACTGGGGGCTGGCCGGCACCGCCGACCTGGTGGAGCTGCTCACCAGTGAGCTGATCACCAATGCGCTGGTGCACGCCGGGGCGCCGGTGCGGCTGCGGCTGTTCCGCAACCAGCTGCTCACCGTGGAGGTGTCCGACCGGGACAGCCGGGAGCCCCGGCTGCGGCGGGCGCACGCGGAGGACGAGGGCGGCCGCGGCATGCACCTGGTGAACGAGCTGGCGCACCGCTGGGGCGTGCGGAACACCGGCGACGGCAAGGTGGTCTGGTTCGAGCTGGAACTGCCGCCCGGCGCGACGCGCTGACGCCGGGTCGGCCTGCGCCGAGCGGGTGATCCGGCCTGCACGGGCGGGTGAGCCGCCGTGTCGGTTCGTATGCGGCCGCGGCCGGGGCCGGAGGATCGGTGCCGTCCGGCTCACCGACCAGGAGGACCCATGCGTTCCAGCCTTGCCAGGATCACCACCGCCGCGTTCGTCGCCGGCCTCGCGCTGTTCGGCGCGGCGGGCACCGCGTCCGCCGACATGACGGGCTCGCTGGCCGTCGGCGGCAACGCCTACTCGGACGACGGCGGCGCGCTCGCGGTCGGCGGCGACGCCGAGTCGATCCTCGAGCACGCGCTCGCGGTGGGCGGCGACGCGGCGTCCGAGAACGGCCCGGCCTTCGCGGTCGGCGGCGACGCCGCCGGCGAGGGCCTGGCGGGTGCCGTCGGCGGCGACGCCTCCTCCTGACGGCAGCTCACCGGCCCGGCCGGGCGGCACTCGACGAGG
>NZ_JBHWBW010000161.1:5726-15170 GCF_042735675.1 Kitasatospora sp. NPDC059571 | reverse complement strand
GGGCCGGACCCCGTCCGACGCCGCCCGGCTCCGTGCCCTGCAGCAGTCGGCCGGCCTGGAGCCGCGGCGCGGCCCCGGTCGCGCCGGCCCCCACAACCACCCCCCCCCCACCCCCCCCGCGCGGGCCCGGCCCGGGGGCCGCCCCCGCCACCATGGAGAGATGAGCACCCCCGTGAACCCCACCCACCTCGCCGCAGACCTCGCCCTCGACCAGGCCAAGGTGACCCCCGGCCTGCTGGGCTTCGTGGTCTTCGCCGTCCTGGGCGTCGCCACCTGGTTCCTGCTGAAGTCGATGAACTCGCGCTTCAAGAAGATCGACTTCGTCGAGGAGCCGGAGACCCCCAAGGAGTAGCGGGCCGCGCCGCCCGGACGGCCCCGGCCCGGCCCGCCGATGCGCGAGGATGGGGCCATGCCGAACCGTCTCGCCGACGCGACCTCGCCGTACCTGCTGCAGCACGCCGACAACCCGGTGGACTGGTGGCCCTGGGGGCCGGAGGCCTTCGCGGAGGCCCGCCGGCGCGGGGTGCCGGTGCTGCTGTCCGTCGGCTACGCGGCGTGCCACTGGTGCCACGTGATGGCCCACGAGTCCTTCGAGGACGACACGCTCGCCGGCTACGCCAACGAGCACTTCGTCGCCGTCAAGGTCGACCGCGAGGAGCGGCCCGACGTCGACGCCGTCTACATGGAGGCCGTGCAGGCCGCCACCGGCCAGGGCGGCTGGCCCATGACGGTCTTCCTCACCCCGGACAAGGAGCCGTTCTACTTCGGCACCTACTTCCCGCCCGAGCCCCGGCACGGCATGCCCGGCTTCCGGCAGGTCCTGGAGGGCGTCACCGCCGCCTGGCGCGACCGCCGCGAGGAGGTCGCCGAGGTGGCCGGCCGGATCCGCGCCGACCTCGCCGAGCGTGCCGCCGTCTACGGCGCCGGCACCGGCGCCGTCCCGCCGCCCGGGGCGGCCGACCTGCACCAGGCCCTGACCGGGCTCGCCCGCACCTTCGACGAGAAGCGCGGCGGCTTCGGCGGCGCCCCCAAGTTCCCGCCGTCGATGGCCCTGGAGTTCCTGCTCCGCCACCACGCCCGCACCGGCTCCGGCGCCGCCCTCGAAATGGCCGGCCGCACCCTGGACGCGATGGCCCGCGGCGGCATCTACGACCAGCTCGGCGGCGGCTACGCCCGCTACGCGGTGGACGCCGACTGGGTCGTGCCGCACTTCGAGAAGATGCTGTACGACAACGCCCTGCTGCTCCGCGTCCACCTGCACCACTGGCGGGCCACCGGCGACGCGCAGTCCCGGCGGGTCGCCCTGGAGACCGCCGACTTCCTGCTGCGCGAACTGCGCACCCCCGAGGGCGCCTTCGCCTCCGCCCTGGACGCCGACTCCCTCGACCCGGCCACCGGCAGGAGCGCCGAGGGCGCCTACTACGCCTGGACGCCCGAGCAGCTCACCGCCGTCCTCGGCGCCGAGGACGGCGCCCTCGCGGTCGAGCTCTTCGAGGTCACCGGCACCTTCGAGCACGGCAGCTCCGTCCTCCAGCTGCTCCGCGACCCGGCCGACCCCGAGGCCCACCAGCGCATCCGCACCCGCCTGCTCGCCGCCCGCGCCGAGCGGCCCGCCCCGGCCCGGGACGACAAGGTGGTCGCCGCCTGGAACGGCCTGGTGATCGCCGCGCTCGCCGAGACCGGCGCCCTGCTGGACCGCCCCGACCTGGTCGAGGCCGCCGAACGCGCCGCCGACCTGCTGATCGCCGTCCACCTCACCGCCGACGGACGGCTGCTGCGCACCTCCCGCGACGGCCGGCCCGGCCCCAACGCCGGGGTGCTGGAGGACTACGCCGACCTCGCCGAGGGCCTGCTCGCGCTGTACGCGGTCACCGGCGAGAGTGCCTGGCTGGAGCTGGCCGGCGGTCTGCTCGACACCGTCCTCGCCCGCTTCACCGACCCGGCGACCGGCGCCCTGTACGACACCGCCGACGACGCGGAGGAGCTGATCCGCCGCCCGCAGGACCCGACCGACAGCGCCACCCCGTCCGGGTGGACGGCCGCGGCCGGGGCGCTGCTCGGCTACGCCGCGTACACCGGCTCCGAACGCCACCGCACCGCCGCCGAGCGGGCCCTGGGCATCGTCGGCGCGCTCGCCGGCCGGGCCCCGCGCTTCATCGGCTGGGGCCTGGCCGTCGCCGAGGCGCTGCTCGACGGCCCGCGCGAGGTCGCGGTGGTCGGCCCGGCCGGCGACCCGGCCACCGCGGCCCTGCACCGCACGGCCCTGCTGGCCACCGCGCCCGGTGCGGTCGTCGCGGTCGGCGAGAGCGGCACCGCGGACGTCCCGCTGCTGGCCGGCCGGCCGCTCCTGGGCGGCCGGGCCGCCGCCTACGTCTGCCGGCACTTCAGCTGCGACGCACCGACCGCCGACCCGGCCGAACTCGCGGAGCGCCTGGGGTAATTCGCATGCGCCCGGAGCCCGGGCCGCGGGAGCATGGGCCATGACCTGGACCACGACCTCCGATCCGGATGCCTTCCGGGACGCCGCGGCGGACTTCCTCACCGCCGACCCGGCCGCCAACACCGTCCTGCTGACCCTGTTCGACCGGATCGGCAAGGACGGCCCGCACGTCTACGGCGCCGCCGACCCGCTGTTCGGCTGGTGGCGCCGCGGGCCGTCCGGGCCGGTCGAGGGCGCCTTCGTGCAGACGCCGCCGTTCCCGCCCCGGCTGGGCCGGATGCCCGCCGAGGCGGCCGGTGCCCTCGCCGGGGCCCTGCACGACCGGGGTTTCGAGGTGACCGGGGTCGGCGGTGCCCGGGCCGAGGCCGAGGAGTTCGCCGCCGCCTGGACGGCCGCCGCCGGCACCCCGCCCGCCCGGGTGGTGGTCGAGGAGCGGCTGCACCGGCTCGGTGAGCCGGTGCCGCCGGAGCGTGAGCCCTCCGGCCGGGCCAGGCCGGCCGACCGGAACGACCGGGCGCTGCTGGTCGACTGGTACGGGGCCTTCCTGGCCGAGATCGCCGAGCACCGGCCGGCGGACGTGGCCGCCCTGGTCGACTCCCGGCTGGCCGACGGGGGGCTGTACCTCTGGGAGGACGGCGGCCGCCCGGTCTCCCTCGCCGGGGTGAGCCCGGTGATCGCCGGGATGTCCCGGGTCGGCCCGGTGTACACCCCGCCCAGGCTGCGCGGCCGCGGCTACGCCTCGGGTCTGGTGGCGGCCGTCTCGGCGCACGCGCCGGCGCTGGGCGCCCGGGAGGTGCTGCTGTACACCGACGTCGCCAACCCGACCAGCAACTCGATCTACCGCAAGCTGGGCTACCTGCCGGTCGCCGACCACGTGGTGCTGGAGTTCTGACCCGGCCGCAGGCCGGCCCCGGGGGCTACTCCCAGTCCCAGCCGATGCCGAGCAGGCAGGGGGCGAGCCCGGTCGCCACGAGGTGGACGCTGCGGTGGCCGTCCAGGGTCAGCTCCTCCGTCTCGTACGGCTGCTCGCCGGGGGAGCGGACGGCGAAGCGGTAGCAGCGCACCGGGAGCGCCGCCGGGTCGAAGCCGACCTGCAGGACGTACTGCCCGGCCCCGGAGTTGAAGCCGCGGACGTACTCGCTGCTGGGGGTCGCGGTCGGCGCGTCGTCGAAGCCGTAGCCGAGCAGGTGGGTGTCCCCGGCGCGCAGCCGGCGGTCCAGCAGCAGTTCGGCGACCAGCAGCCGGGCGGCGGGGTCGCGGCGGATCCGGCCGGGCCGGCAGTTCTCCTCGGCCCGGACGACCACGCGGTCGATGTCGGCCCCCGGGTCGCCCTGGTGCAGGGCGAGGTAGCGGTCGATGCCGTCGCGGTGCGCCCGCAGCGCGTGCTGGGAGTCGCGCCGCAGCAGCATCCGGTCGGCGCCGATCCGGATCCGCTCGATGTGCACCAGGGTGTGCAGCCCGGTGTCCGGCGGCCCGGCGATGGTGGCGAGGAGGTCGTCGACGGCGCCCGGGTTCCCGATCAGGTCGCGGTAGGGGAGGGTGGCCGGCCCGGACGGCTCGGCGGGGGTGCGGCGCGGGCCGAGCAGCCGGGTCAGCGAGTGCTCGGGCAGCTCCAGCACCTCCTCCAGGGCTCTGACCGCGCGCAGCGACTCCGCTCTCTCGGGCCGGCGGCGGCCCTGCTGCCAGTAGCTGAGGCTGGTCACGCCGACCCGGACGCCGCGCTGGGCGAGCCGCTGCTGCACCCGCTGGAGCGCGAGCCCGCGGGCGGAGATCGCGGCCCGCAGCGCGAGGTGGAACGGGCCGGTGCGGAGGACGGACGCGAGCTCGGGCTGGACGGTCTGCTGCATGGCTACCTCCCGGATGACCGTGAATATTCACACCTCGCGGCGGCGGTGTCATCAGGGCGGTGCCCGCGCCGCTGGTCGCGGCGGGCGGCGTTCACATCCGGAGGGATCCGTTCACTCCCCACCGGCCTTGCTCCGCAGGCGCGTTGACCCTGGTGGGCGCCGGTCGGATGCTCTTCGCACCGCGTCCGGACGCGCACCCCCACAGCTTCTTCCTTCGCCCCGCATGGAGGAACCCCCACATGCCAACTCCCCGGACACGCCTGCGCCGTGCGCTCTGTGCACTGACGCTGGGCGTCCTGGTGCCGGCCCTGACGCTGACCGCCGGCGCCCCGGCCCAGGCCGCCTCGAACATCCTCGGCATCACCATGCAACAGCAGCAGCAGGACAACTGGTGCTGGGCCGCGAGCGGCGACACGATCGCCACGTACTACGGCTACGGCTACAGCCAGAACCAGTTCTGCAACCTCGCGTTCGGCCGGTCGGTCAACAGCAGCTGCCCCAACAGCCAGGCGACCCTCGGCGACGTGCAGAACGCCTTCTCCCGGATCGGGATCGGCTCCGGCCGGTACGTCACCGGCTACCTCGCCTACGCCACGGTGCAGACCGAGGTGAACGCCGGCCGGCCGATGGAGACCCGCATCCAGTGGTCGTCCGGCGGCGGCCACATGAACGTCCTCTACGGCTACGACACCGCGAACAACTGGGTCTACTGGGGCGACCCCTGGCCGTCCGACTACCGCTACAACTGGGCGGACTACTGGTACTACGTGAACAACGGCTCGTTCTCCTGGACCCACTCCCTGTACCGGATCGGCGCGTGAGGACGGCAGCCATGACCGCATACCCGAGATACCTCGTCACCCTCGCCCTCGCCGTCGCCCTCGGGGTCACGGCCGCCCCGCTCGCGCAGGCCGCCGACGGCGCCGCGGCCCCCGCGCCGCTCGCCGGGGCGGACCTCGCGGCGGCCCGCGCCGCCGCCCAGGAGCCCACCGTGCTCGACCGGGTCGGGCACTTCTTCGCCCGCGGCGGGATCGCGCCCAACCGGCCGCTCGCGATCAGCCCGGCCGACGAGAACCGGGCCGCCGCCGCGGCCGCCCCGCGGCTGGCCGGGGACACCGACGCCGGCGAGCACCGCCACCCCGGCGGCGGGGGCGGGGCCACCCCGCCCCCTAAACCCCCCACCCCGGGGGGTGGGGGCCCCCCACCGCCGGGGCGCCCGTCGCCCGGGTGGACTTCGTGGCCAGCAAGGCGGTCGCCGCGGACGGCCGGGCGGCCTCCGTCTGGACGGTCCGCGACGGCACCGGCTGGCGGGTGGTGAACATCGCCTCCGGCGGCGACGAGGCCGACTACCCGGCCAGGGCGGCCGCGGGCGGCGGCGGCACCGCGTTCCGCGAGCCGCAGATCCACGCCTGGTACGTGCTGCGCGGCGACCGGGTGCTGCCGCTCAACGACGAGGCCCGCCGCTCGGTCGGTGCGGGCGGCGTCACGCTCGCCGCGTACCGGGCGCTGGTGCACGGGCGGTACGGCGACAAGCTGCCCGGTTCGGCGTACGACGTCTCGGGTGCGGGCGGCGGCTACGGACCGCAGGCCGCGCCGGCGCAGCGGGACGGGCTGCCGCTGGTGCCGACGGGCGCCGCCGTGGGCGCCGTGGTGCTGGCGGGGGCGGGGCTGGCCGTCCGCCGCCGGCACGCCCGGAGCTAGGGCTCGAGGGGGAGGCCCGGCGGTCGGCGGACCGCCGGGCCTCCCGGTGCGTCCGGACGGGTGCACCGCGCGCCCCCACCGGCGGTCTCGACCGGCTCTGCACGGGGATTTGATGCAACGTTGATCCCCCGTTCGCCTCGGGAGCGTGCTGCACATGTCACCGTAGGCGGGGAGCAATCTGACGGGCGGTCACATGGCGGGAGGCGAGTCGATGGCGTCGAGGGACGTGCAGGTCTGGAGCGGGGTGGTGGCGGTGGCCGCCGCCCTGGCCGTGGTGGCGGGCTACCTGCTCGGCGGCCCCCGCGCGGTGTGGACGGTGTCCGCGGCCGAGACCCTGCTCGTGATGGGCCACGTGGCGCGCCGCTTCCGGGCGAAGGCGCACATGCGCACGGCCGGCGAGGGCCCGGACGCGGACCACTGTGACCGCTGCCGCCGGGCCCGCGAACGCCTCGACGCCCGGGCCTGAGCGGGCCCGGGCGCCGCTGCGCGGTGCGGGTGTCAGACGGCGGCGGTGTAGGCGACGATCGAGACGCCGACGTACTGGACGACGAACGCGCCGAGGGTGAAGGCGTGGAAGACCTCGTGGAAGCCGAAGCTGCGCGGTGAGGGGTTGGGGCGCTTGAGGCCGTACACCACGCCGCCGAGGCTGTAGAGGCCGCCGCCGACGATCATGAGGGTGAGCACCGCGGCGCCGCCGGTGTGCAGGAAGTCGGGCAGGAAGAACGCGGCGGCCCACCCGAGCGCGAGGTAGACCGGCGTGTAGAGCCAGCGCGGGGCGCCGACCCAGAAGACCCGGAACGCGATGCCGAGCAGTGCGCCTCCCCACACCGCCCAGAGCAGCAGCTGCCGGTCGGTGCCGTGCAGCAGCAGGATCGTGAACGGCGTGTAGGTGCCGGCGATGATCAGGAAGATGTTGGCGTGGTCGAGGCGGCGCAGTACCGCCTCGCCACGGGCCCCCCAGGTGAAGCGGTGGTAGACCGCGCTCACGCCGAACAGCAGCCAGGCGGTCACCGAGTAGATGGTGCAGGCGATCCGGGCGGCGGTGGAGTCGGCGAGGCAGATCAGGACGATCCCGGCGGCCACCGAGGCGGGGAACATGCCGGCGTGCAGCCAGCCGCGCCACGTGGGCTTCACCGGTTCCGGGGCAGCGTCGGGCGCCGGACCGGCGGCCGTGGCAGTGAGGTCCGCAGTCATGCGCGACATCTTACGGAACCGTAGGTTACTGCCAGGTAGTCAGTGGCGAGCATCACTTTTAGACAATATGGAGTGTTAGGTAGGTCTCACTGCCGGGTCGCACACGGCCGGATCCTGCCGCTCGGGCCCAGAAAACCGTCCGTAATGGAGCAAGAATTCAAATCTTTTGGACTTCAAGTAGTAGGGGTGGCTGGTGTGCCGGGCTACGGTGTAACCACCCTCAACCCCCCGCGATGCCGTCTCCTGGCCGAGATGGTGTGAAACGGAGCGATCGTGTCGCCTCTGAAGTCTGCGCTCGCCGAGTCCGCGCCCACCCGCCACAAGGGTCTGCTGGCCTGGGTCGCCGAGATCGCCGAGCTGACCCAGCCCGACCGCATCGAGTGGTGCGACGGCTCGGAGGAGGAGTACCACCGCCTCGCCGAGCTGCTCGTCGCACAGGGCACCTTCCGCAAGCTCGACCCCGCGAAGCGCCCGAACTCCTACTACGCAGCATCCGACCCGACCGACGTCGCCCGGGTCGAGGACCGCACCTACATCTGCGCCGAGCAGGAGAAGGACGCCGGCCCGACCAACAACTGGAAGGCCCCCGCCGAGATGCGGGAGGTCTTCGCCGGCGAGAACGGCCTGTTCCGCGGCTCCATGAAGGGCCGCACGATGTACGTCGTGCCCTTCTCGATGGGCCCGGTCGGCTCCCCGCTGGCCGCGTACGGCGTCGAGATCACCGACTCCGCCTACGTCGCCGTCTCCATGCGCGTGATGACCCGCATGGGCCAGGCCGTCATCGACCAGCTCGGCGAGGACGGCGAGTTCGTCAAGGCCGTGCACACCGTCGGAGCCCCGCTCGCCGAGGGCGAGGCCGACGTGCCGTGGCCCTGCAACTCCACCAAGTACATCTCGCACTTCCCGGAGACCCGCGAGATCTGGTCCTTCGGCTCCGGCTACGGCGGCAACGCCCTGCTCGGCAAGAAGTGCTACGCGCTGCGCATCGCCTCCACCATGGCCCGCGACGAGGGCTGGCTGGCCGAGCACATGCTCGTCCTCAAGCTCACCCCGCCGAGCGGTGACGCCAAGTACATCGCGGCCGCGTTCCCGTCCGCGTGCGGCAAGACCAACCTCGCCATGCTCCAGCCCACCATCCCGGGCTGGAAGGTCGAGACGATCGGCGACGACATCGCCTGGATGCGCTTCGGCGCCGACGGCCGCCTCTACGCCATCAACCCGGAGGCCGGCTTCTTCGGCGTCGCCCCCGGCACCGGCGTGGACACCAACGCCAACGCGATCGAGACCCTCTGGGGCAACACCGTCTTCACCAACGTCGCGCTCACCGACGACGGTGACGTCTGGTGGGAGGGCCTCACCGAGCAGTCCCCGGCGCACCTCACCGACTGGCGCGGCAACGACTGGACCCCGGAGTCCGGCACCCCGGCCGCCCACCCGAACGCGCGCTTCGCCGTCCCGGCCGCGCAGTGCCCGACCATCGCCCCCGAGTGGGAGGACCCGGCGGGTGTGCCGATCTCGGCCATCCTGTTCGGCGGCCGCCGCGCCACCGCGGTGCCGCTGGTGACCGAGTCCTTCGACTGGCAGCACGGCGTGTTCCTCGGCGCCAACATCGCCTCCGAGAAGACCGCCGCCCAGGAGGGCACCGTCGGCGAGCTGCGCCGCGACCCGTTCGCGATGCTGCCGTTCTGCGGCTACAACATGGGCGACTACTTCGCCCACTGGCTGAAGATCGGTGCGCAGGCCGACGCCGACAAGCTGCCGAAGATCTACTACGTCAACTGGTTCCGCAAGAACAGCGACGGCAAGTTCATCTGGCCGGGCTTCGGCGAGAACAGCCGCGTGCTCAAGTGGGTCGTCGAGCGCCTGGAGGGCACCGGCAAGGGCGTCGAGACCCCGATCGGCGTGCTGCCCGAGGTGGACGGCTTCGACCTGTCCGGCCTCGACATCCCGCAGGCCGACCTCGACCTGCTGTTCTCCGTGGACGCCGACATCTGGCGCCAGGAGGCCGCGCTGGTCCCGTCCCACCTGGAGACGTTCGGCGAGCACACGCCGACCGAGCTGTGGGACGAGTACCGCAACCTGGTCAACCGCCTGGGCTGACCGTCCGGCAGGACGGCGACCGGCGAACGAGAGGGGGGCGGCGGGGTGGAGGGCTGGAACCCGCCCCCGCGATACGCCGCGGGCCCCCCGGCCCGCCGGGGCGGGGCCGCCGCGGGCGTCGCCCACCCGGGTGGCCCCGGGGGGGGGTTGCTCGGGGGGCGC
>NZ_JBHWBW010000161.1:0-5716 GCF_042735675.1 Kitasatospora sp. NPDC059571 | reverse complement strand
TTCGCTCTGTGTGGGGGGGTGTTGTTGAGACACACACCCAAACCACTCGCCCCTATCGTTCCGCCTCGGGCGCCCTGCTACGGCTGCGCGTAGCCGCTGAGGAAGTCCCCGATCCGGGTCACCGCGTCGGCGATGTCCTCGGGGCGCGGCAGCGTCACCAGCCGGAAGTGGTCAGGGTCGGGCCAGTTGAAGCCGGTGCCCTGGACGATCAGGATCCGCTGGGAGCGCAGCAGGTCGAGCACCATCTGCGCATCGTCCTTGATCTTGTACACCTGCGGATCGAGCCGCGGGAAGGCGTACAGCGCGCCCTTGGGCTTCACACAGGTGATGCCCGGGATGTCGTTGAGCATCCGGTACGCGGTGTCGCGCGACTCCAGCAGCCGCCCGCCCGGCAGCACCAGGTCCTTGATCGACTGCCGGCCGCCGAGCGCGGCCGCGACCGCGTGCTGCGCGGGCATGTTGGCGCACAGCCGCATCGAGGCCAGCACGGTCAGGCCCTCGATGTAGCTGGCGGCGCGGTGCCGGTCGCCGGAGAGCACCATCCAGCCGGAGCGGAAGCCGGCCACCCGGTAGGACTTGGACATGCCGTTGAAGGTGACGCAGAACAGGTCCGGGGCCAGGGTGGCCAGCGGGACGTGCTCGACCCCGTCGTAGAGGATCTTGTCGTAGATCTCGTCCGCGTAGACCACCAGCTTGTGGCGGCGGGCGATCTCGATGATCCCCTCCAGCACCTCGCGCGGGTACACCGCGCCGGTGGGGTTGTTGGGGTTGATCACCACGATGGCGCGGGTCCGGTCGGTGACCTTGGCCGCGATGTCCGCCAGGTCCGGGTACCACTCGGCCTGCTCGTCGCAGCGGTAGTGGACCGCGGTGCCGCCGGCCAGCGAGACGGAGGCCGTCCACAGCGGGTAGTCCGGGGCCGGGACGAGCACCTCGTCGCCGTCGTCCAGCAGGGCGGTCATCGCCAGCTGGATCAGCTCGGAGACACCGTTGCCGAGGAAGACGTCCTCGACCGAGAGGCCGTGCAGGCCGCGCTCCTCGTAGTGCATCACCACGGCACGGCGGGCCGAGAGCAGGCCCTTGGAGTCGCCGTATCCGTGCGCGGTGGAGAGGTTCTTCAGGATGTCCTGGAGGATCTCCGGCGGCGCCTCGAAGCCGAACGCGGCGGGGTTGCCGGTGTTCAGCTTCAGGATGCGGTGGCCCTGGTCCTCCAACCGCATCGCCTCGTCGAGCACCGGTCCGCGGATGTCGTAGCAGACGTTGGCGAGCTTGCTGGACTGGATGACCTGCATGCCTGCCTACTTTACGGCGCTGTTACGCAGATCATCACGTGTTCTGGGCCACAGGTCGCCCGCGCTGCGCAAGGATCGGGTCCGACGACGAAGGGGGGCCGTCATGACCGGGTGGTTGGTGGGCGCACTGCTGGGCCTGGCCGCAGCGCCGTTCCTGCGCGCCGCGGCCGTGCGCCACGCGGTGGCGTACGGGGAGCCGCTGCGCCGCTGCTGCCCGGCCGGGCGGGTCGTCCGCCGGCCCGGCGGGCGCTGTCCGGGCTGCGGGGACTCCGCCGCCGGGCCCCGGCCCGGCAGCGTGGAGGCGGTGGCGGTGCTGGCCGGCGCCGCGCTCGGTGCCGCGGCCGGCGGGGCGAGCGCGCCGCTGCTGTGCTGGGCGGGCGCGTTCGGGGTGGTGCTCGGCTTCGTGGACGCGGCCGTGCTGCGGCTGCCGGACGCACTGACCCTGCCGCTCGCGCTCGGCACCGCCGTCCTGCTGCCGCTGGCCGACCACCGGCCGGCGGTGCTGCTCCGCTGCCTGCTGGCGGCGGCCGCGCTCGGACTCCTCTACGGCGGCCTGGCCCTGCTCGTCCCGATCGGCCTCGGCGACGCCAAGCTGGCGCCGAGCCTCGGCGCGGTGCTCGCCCTGTACGGCTGGCGGGCGGTCGGCTCGGGCGTGTTCTGCGCCTTCCTGCTCGGCGGCGTCTGGGGCGCGGTGCTGCTGCTCACCCGCCGGGCCGGCCGCGGCGACGCCCTGCCGTTCGGGCCGCCGCTGCTGCTGGGCGCCCTGCTCGCGCTGCTCGCCGCGGCCTGACGCCGGATCGGCCGCGCGCCCCGGGCATGGACGGGGCCCGCCGCACCCCAGCAGTGCGACGGGCCCCTTGCTGACGCGCTCTCCCCACCCTCACGGGGAGGCGCGCCGGGTGCGGGTTACGGCATGGCGTGGGCGTGGGCGCCCACGTTGGTGGAGAAGTCGTTGCCGTTCTTCGCGTCCCAGTTGGTCGACCAGGTCATCGCGCCGCGGATGGTCGGCCACTTCGCCGGCGGGACGAAGCTGCCGCAGTGGGTGCCGGTGGCCAGGCAGTCCAGCGCGTTGTTCACCACGGTGGAGTTGACGTAGCCGCCGCCCGCCGCCTGCGAGGACGCCGGGACGCCGATGCCGACCTGGTCGGGGCGCAGGCCGCCCTGGATGTGGGTGCAGACCTGGGCGGTGATGAAGTCCTCGGTGCCCTGGTTGTAGACCTTGCCGTCGCAGCCGTTCATGCCGCCCGAGTTGTAGAACTGGGTGTTGACGACGGTGAGGATGTCCTTGGTGTTCAGCGCCAGCTGGAAGTACGCGCCGGAGGTGCTGTACATCCCGATGGTCTCCGGGGCCATGGTCAGGATGAAGCCGGAGCCGACCTTCGACTGGAGGCTGTGCAGCGCCTGGGACATGTACGTCGGGTCGACGCCGTTCTCCAGGTCGATGTCGACGCCGTCGAAGCCGTACTGCTGGATCAGGCTGTACGCGGAGTTGGCGAAGTTGGTCGCGGCGGCGGCGTTGGCCACGCTGATCGCGCCGTTCTGGCCGCCGACCGACAGCACGACCTTCTTGCCGGCCGCGTGCTTGGCGGCGATGTCGGCCTTGAAGTCGGCGTCGGTGTAGCCGCCGAGCTTGGTGGCGAGCGCCGGGTCCAGGGTGAAGCTGATCGCGCCCTGGGTGGCGGTGGCGTCGGCGAAGGAGACCGCGATGATGTCGTACGCGCTCTGCACGTCGCGCAGCTTCTGCACGGTGGCGCCGTTGTCGAAGTTCTGCCAGTAGCCGGTCAGCACGTGCTTGGGCAGGCCGGTGGGCGGCGGGGTGGTGGTCGGGCTGCCGCTCGGCGAGGAGCTGGGGGAGGAGCTCGGCGAGGACGACGGCGAGCTGCTCGGGGACGACGACGGCGACGCCGAGGGCGACGGGGTCGGCGAGGCCGAGGTGGGCGAGGCCGACGGCGAGGAGGTGCCGCCCGGGCCGGTCAGCGTGATGTCGTCGGCGTTGTACGCGCCCTGGCCGTACCAGCCGTGCACGTAGAGCGTGATGCTGTTGGTGCTCGCGCCGGTGGTGAAGGTGGTGGACAGCTGGTTCCAGCTGCTGAGGCTGGACCAGGTCGACGGGTCGGTCGAGCCGGTGCCGCGGGCGCCGAGGTAGACGTACGGGCCCTGCACGTAGCCGGCCAGCGTGTAGCTGGTGTTCGGCAGCACGCTGACGGTCTGGGTGCACTCGGCGGTGTCCGAGCTGCTGGGCGCGGCGCTCAGCGCGTACGAGCCGGAGTGCACCGGGCTGCCGACGGCGCTCGCGGTGCCGGTACAGGTCCAGCCGGAGAGGTTGCCGGCCTCGAAGCCTCCGTTGGAGACCAGGTTGCCGACGGCGGCGCTCGCGCCGCCCGCGAACATCGCCAGGCCGGCGCCGGCCAGGGCGAGCGCGGTGGTGCCCGCCGCGACCGCGGCCGGGAGCGAGCTGCGCCGGCGCCGGTGCGACGACGGCTGAAGGGTACGGGCCATGGATGGCGCTCCAGGGGGAGGGGGGAGCCGCCGCGGTGGGGGTCGCGGCGGCTCCGCGTGGGGGAGGGTCGGTCCGCAGGGATGTGGGGGAGGGCCGCCGGTGTGCCCTCGGTCACAAGCTGGACTAGACCAATGCCGGTCGTCAAGCACCCGGATCCCCGCTTACGGCCGATTTAAGGAAGCGGAGATCGATTCGTTGCGGAGCCCGTCCGCTGCCCCCGCGTCCGGGTGGGCCGCCGCTGTGACACCATCGGTACCTGCGGCTTTACCGCCGTCCACCCGGCCGGAGTAGGCTGCGCGCCAGGGATTTCGCACCCGCGAGCGCGCCCGGGCGGCCGGGCCCCGGGTGGATCGGGCCGCGGTGAGCGGCGACGAGCACGGAGGGCCGAGGAACATGGGTCTGCGCGATGTGGTCGAGCGGACGCCGGGTCTGCGCACCCTGCTCGACAACGCCTACCGCCTCTACGGGCGCCGGGTCGAGGTCCACCTCGACAACACCCCGCGCCACATCGGCGTGATCCTCGACGGCAACCGCCGCTGGGCCAAGGCCACCGGCGGCACCACCGCGCAGGGCCACCAGCGCGGCGCCGACAAGATCAGCGAGTTCCTGGGCTGGTGCGACGAGACGCACGTCCGGGTCGTCACCCTGTGGATGCTCTCCACCGACAACCTCTCCCGGCCAGCCGAGGAGCTCGTCCCGCTGCTCGGCATCATCGAGGACGCCGTCCGCGGCCTCGCCGAGGCCCGCCGCTGGCGGGTCAACCCGGTCGGCGCCCTCGACCTGCTGCCCGAGCGCACCGCGCAGGTCCTGAAGGAGGCCGCGCAGGAGACCGCCGGCATCGAGGGCATCACGGTCAACGTGGCGGTCGGCTACGGCGGCCGGCACGAGATCGCCGACGCCGTCCGCTCGCTGCTCCAGGAGCACGCCGACCGCGGCACCTCGATCGAGCAGCTGGCCGAGATCCTCGACGTCGAGCACATCGCCGAGCACCTCTACACCAAGGGCCAGCCCGACCCCGACCTGGTCATCCGGACCTCCGGCGAGCAGCGGCTCTCCGGCTTCCTGCTCTGGCAGAGCGCCCACAGCGAGTTCTACTTCTGCGAGGCGTACTGGCCGGCCTTCCGCAAGGTCGACTTCCTGCGCGCGCTGCGCGACTACCAGCTGAGGAACCGCCGGATGGGGCTCTGAACCCGGGTCAGGGCGCATACCCGCAGGCCAGCAGCACAAAACGTGCACCAGTTGTGATCCCGGAGTTCACGCCCGGCGGCATGCACCGCGCCTCGCCTGGGCATACACCGGTCAGACCGGTACCCCGGCCACCGGGGCCGCGGGGACCGGTGAGCCGCGGATGACGCTGGGTCATCCGCTCTGGAGGCCTAGTGGTCAGTTCCAAGAGCCGCCGGACACCAGACCGGCGCACGTACGTTCTCGACACCAGCGTGCTCCTGGCGGACCCGCTCGCCATGACGCGCTTCGAGGAGCACGAGGTCGTCCTGCCGGTGGTCGTGGTCACCGAGCTGGAGGCGAAGCGGCACCACCCGGAGCTGGGCTACTTCGCCCGCCAGGCGCTCCGCCTCCTCGACGACTACCGCGTCCGCCACGGGCGGCTCGACGAGCCGATCCCGGTCGGGGAGCTCGGCGGCACGATCCGGGTCGAGCTGAACCACTCGGACACCTCGATCCTCCCGGCCGGCTACCGGGCCGGCGGCGGCGAGGCCGACACCCGCATCCTCGCGGTCGCCCGCAACCTGCAGGCCGAGGGCTACGACGTCACCGTCGTCTCCAAGGACCTCCCGCTGCGGATCAAGGCGAGCTCGGTCGGCCTCCTGGCGGAGGAGTACCGGGCGGAGCTGGCGATCACCTCCGGCTGGACGGGGATGAGCGAGGTCCACGTCTCCGGGGACCAGGTGGACGCGCTCTTCGG
>NZ_JBHWBW010000160.1:0-15236 GCF_042735675.1 Kitasatospora sp. NPDC059571 | reverse complement strand
ACCGCCAGCTGTTCGACGAGAACCATGCCTTCACCTCCTCCGTCACGTCATCAATCACGGCTGCTGCTTGACTCAATAGCCCCCTGAGATGTCTCTCCCTCTCCTCTTGGTCCTCTGCTGGCTGGTGTGGTGGTTGGTGGTGTGGCTGGGTGGTGGCGGCTGGTGGGCGGTTGGGCGGGGAAGGTCGGGATCGGGTTCGCCTCCCGGTCCCGCGGTGCCCTCCTCTTGCCGCTCCCGGGCCGCTGGGCCCTCCCCTCGCGGCCGGGTGGCCAGGGCGCCGCCCGGTGGTCGGCGCGGGTCGGGTCGGGCGGCGGGACAGGGCTGTCGGTGGGGTGAGGTAAGCAGGAAGATCACCGGCACACGGCGGGGGAGCGGACGATGGGCGAGGACCAGGAGCGCGACCATGGCGAGCAGCAGCAGCCGGCCCCGACCGGCAGGCGGGTGCATTTCCGCCGCTCGGCCCGGAACCCGAACGGCTCGACGGCGCCGCTGCGCGCGGACGTGCTGGCCGTCCTCGGGGTGCTGAAGGTCGCGACCTACAAGCAGCTCCACGCCCTGGTCGCCGCCGACGAGTACCGCGCCCACCGCCGGATCGAGCATGTTGCGGAGGCGGTCCGGGACCTGCAGGGCCACAAGCTGGTCGAGGAGCGCGGTTTCACCTCGCCGCCGGGCCGCAAGCCCGCCACCACCGGTGGGCGGCCGGCGCCGGGCGGCCCGGGGGCGGAGAAGATCGTCGGCCTGACCCCTGCAGGCCTGATCGCGGCGGCGGAGGCGCTGGGCGACGACCGCGAGATGGGCGGCCACGCCCGGGGCGCCGGCCGCACTGGCGCCCCGCACGCGATGCTCGTCAACGAGATCGTCGTCAACGCCGTCACCGGCACCACCACCCACGCAGCGCCGCCCCGCACCCACCCCCGGCAGGCCCCGCCCCGCCGCGCACTCGAATGCGGGCCGCTGCCGGGCGGCCTGGACGCCTGGGCCACCGAGGTCCCCCACACGATCACCGGGAAGCACACCGTCATCCCCGACGCCGTCCTCCGCCTGCCCGAGCTCGGCATCCCGGTGCTGTTCCTGGAGCTGGACCGCGGCACCATGACGGACATCACCGATGTCGCCGCCAAACTCGACAACTACAAACGCTGGTTCGACAAGACCGTCAAGGACACCGACGGCCACGACCGGACCATCTTCGAAACCACCTACGGCAGCACCCACCCCTGGTCCTACGGCTACACCCCGCCTACGTGGTCCGCCCGCCCGTCGTGTTCATCCTCGACCCGGGCACCCGCGGCAGCCGACCCCGCTTCACCCCCGACGCGCTGCGCCGCCGCATGAAGGCCCTGCGGGATGCCACCTGCGGCCACTGGGCCGGCCTGCGGCACGAGGACGAAGGCGTCACCCACGACAGCTTCCAAGGGAAGATCCCGGTCCTGGCGACCACCACCGATCGGCTGCGCGAGCACGGCTTCCTTGGCCCCGCCTGGTGGCGCTTCGGCCGCCCCGACTGGCAGTCCCTCACCGATGCCCTCGACGACCGGCCCGACCATGCCCTGATCGCCCAGCGCCGCACTGAACGCCAAGCCGCCGAACAGGCCGAGCAGGAACGGAAAGCGCAGGCCCGGCGGGACGCCGAGCACGCCCAGTGGCGGGTGCAGCTGCTGGCCGCCCGCGCCCACAATGACGCCCTGCACCCCTGCTACACCTGCCACGGCCCCCTCGGCGGCGCCCGCGACAGCGACGGTGAGCTGTACGAGCAGGTTGAACCGGACCGCCTGGAATGCCCCGCCTGCCTCCGCCGACGCCGCGATTGCCGCGGCCGCCCGATCGTCCTGGCCCTGCCCACCGCCCGCGACCTCAAGCGCGCCGCCAAACACGGCCCACCTACCGACGACCCCTGGTGGACCGTGCGCCTCATCCACGCTCAGCGCTGGCCCAAGGCAGACCGGGACGAGGACCGGGTCCCCGAACTCTGGCCGAACGCCCGCGCCTGATGCCAGAGGGGTGAATCGGCCGGCGCGACGCTGCACGCCGCCCTCGTCCAGCACCCCCACCACCCCGACCGCGCCCCCGACGAGGACGACGACCAGGAGGACGGGTTGCTCGGCGGCGTCCGCCGCCGGGCGGCCGGGGTGACCCGGGAGGACGAGCGCGCCGCCGACCGGTACGCCGACGCCGGGGACGAGGCCGCCTACGCCACCGCGGCCACCGTCTGCGCCGAGTGGCAGCGCGCGCGACCACACTGTCGAGACCGGGGCCGAGCGCCACGACCCCGACCACGACACCGCTCTCCAGCCCGCGCTGCGCCGTGAGCGCCACCGCCAGGACGTCGCCGAATGCGCCCGCGAGGCCGTCCACCAGGCCCGGCAGACCACCGACGCCGTCCACCGCAGCCTCGCCGCCGCCCACGCCCACCTGCCCCTGGACGACCTCGTCCACGCCCTCGCCGACCACCACCCCGGCGACGGCCACGACGACATGGCCATCCTCGCCATCCGTACCCCACCGACGACTGAACACCTGCCGGTTCCCGCACCCGGGCCCGACGCCCGGCTACGTGCGCCTGCCGGACCCGAGACGCACGCCTCCGCGCTCCGGCGGGCGCACCGCGGTGGCGCGAGGGGGTGCGGGGGCCAGCTCACCCGGAGCGGCCCGCCGCGACGCCATGGGCTGCCGGACTGCAGGTCATGAGTGTCGATCGCCGCCCGCTGTGGCAGCCGTGATGACGATCCCTGAAAACGGCCACCCCGGACTCGGGCGTTGGCCCGACCTGCTCACCTTGATTCCCCACCTGCGCGCGGTTGACCTGGGGGAACGCCAGACCTCTGGGGCCGCCCGGCAGTCAGACCGCTCCAGGGCCGGCCTGGCCGGTCCAGGGTGGGCGGAGCCCATCGCGTCAGCGACGCCGAAGGCGCCCTTGACGGGGCTGGCCGAACACTCAACGGACGGACGGACGGACGGACGGACGGCCCGCGGCCATCGCTCGCTGAACCTCCCCACTCGCTTCAAGGCTCAACGAGCTGGGGAATCGTGAGCGGGGCCGGGGAATTCCGAAGGTTCTCATCAGCCGTTCTCCGAGTCCGCGACCGATGCGCCCGTAGCGGCGGATGACCGGGCCTGAGCGCACCGGGCCCCATGGGCCGCGTGCCCGCCCGGGCATCACGGCCAACGCGCTGACGGCCCTTTCCCCGGCCGCCGGACGGGTCCTCCCACCGGCCGGCCCGACCCGATCACCCACCCGGCCCCACCCCCGGTGCGGCCCACCCCCCACGCCGCGGCCATAATGTCGACACGGTCACCAGCCTTGTCGCTGCCCGCATCTCGTACGAGCGCCCGCTCCTGGTCGACGACCCCGCCGACCACTACGCCGAGGTCATTGCAATCCCCGCCCCCGCCCCCGCCCCCGCCCCCGTCTGCCCGCTGATCCTGGCCCGTCAGTTCCCCGTGGTGTCGGGCCCATTAAGCGATCGCCAGTCGGATCCGCCATGGGCAACGCCGCCGCGGAGGGTATTTGAGTCACCGTGGTAGTGCCGGTCCCGGTGATTCGGGCCACGTCCGAGTGAACTCCGCATACGTAGCTTTAGGGATCTTGAGGGGCGTCAAGACATCTCATGGGTGCATGTGCAATGAATCGCACCCTTGTGCTAGATGTGGCGAGAATTCGAGGAAATCATGGCTGAAAGATCATTTGGCATCAAGGTTCGGAACTTCTCCGGACTCGATCTCACGCGGAAGTCGATCGAGCTTCCCCACGGGCAGTGGAGCGGAAACGGTGGGAGTGTCCCCCCGGAGTTCATTCCCCAGGGTGGAACGGCCGCCTGGGAAAGCGAGTCCGACGGCTTCGGCACGGGAACCGAGGGGCGGGCAATCTACCTGTCGGACGCCGGCGAGTTCTACATTCACTGGGACAACCCGTTCGTCGGATCGAACAGCTTCGATGTGAACGTCCCGCCGGGCTTCAGCCGGACCTTCGGAGACATCAGCGGCAACAACGTCTGGGTCAAGCTGGTCTTCGAGTCCCCGGAGTAGACTGAGCCCTTTCGTGCTGGGCTTTGATCGGCAGGAGGCTCCCCGATGATTGGGCAAAATCAACTGTCCCGCCGGGGAGCCTCTTCGGTCGCCTGCGCCGCCGCATGCGGTTGCAAGAATCTACCAGGTTGCGAGGGAGGAAGCCCGGTCGTTGAATCCCCAATCGACCAGGTCGCCGATCATCAGCTCTGAGGCCGAATCCAGTATTTGCAGGGTCAGTGTCTCGCCCTGCCAATGGATGTCCGAATAAAGTACGGCCACATGAGTTCCGATCAGCCATACTGAGGATGTGATGTCGTTCCAGTCTCCGAAGGGGCCGAACTTAGAAACCTTCGTGAGGTCGTAGTATCCTCTATTTGCATCCAGATAAATGCTGTATCCCAGCCAGCCGGCATCTTCGAAAAACCAGGTCCGGGGATACGGTACGCTCCTGGTCGTATCGGAATTCCCGCCTGTGCCTGCCTTGCGGGCACTAGTGGTGCCGCCAGCAGAACAATATTTCTCTAGATAGAGCAGCTGGTGCCAAGTGGCGATAAGGTCGGAATCGTTCACGACCAGCAGGTGATCCTGAGTTGGCGGGAGGACGAAGTGGAGCTCCTGGCCATCGAAGCGCTTGATGTCTTCAGGGTCGTACGTCGTTCCGTTGAGGATGAACGGTACGGTGGGCGCGGCATGCACAATCCGCGAGACGCGGTCTGGCGGGGTTTTCCTCTGCATGCGTTGAATATCGAGCATCTGCATGGCGCCGGCCTGACCGGATCGACTATTCTGCAGGCCCTGCCTTAATGTCATGAGTGCCGTCTCGACGGAGTCGACTCCTTCCTTTCTGAGCTGTGCGAGGCCGTCCTCAATATCTGCATCACCGGCCACGATTGCAGCCAGAAGTTCCATTGCTTTGCTTTGCTGCACAGTTTCGGAGGACATGGCGACTTGCTTCTCTCGCGTAATCTACAGCGGAATTGAGCGGCTTGGGCCCAGGTCTAATCGCGAATCCGCCCAGTTGCTGCTACGTGGCCGCTCTCTAGTGCCAGCCTGAATCCGGACCATCCGTCTGTCAAGTACTAGCCGCTTCGTCATAGATCGATCCGATGGGTCGGCCAGATACCTGTCGAACCCTCAACAATCATGGGCAATGGGTTTCTGTTCGCCGATGTTACGGAACGTCAACGAGCTCCAGAATTGAAAAGCTCAGTTCTGTGCGGCCCAACACCCGCACCGGTACCGCCCACAGCACCAGACCTTGCGATGCCGTTCCCCCTCCAGCAGCGCATCCCCATGGCGCCTGTTGACCACCCCGCGGACACCGAACGCCCCGAACCCAGG
The DNA here is from genome assembly GCF_042735675.1 of Kitasatospora sp. NPDC059571. NCBI lineage: Bacteria > Bacillati > Actinomycetota > Actinomycetes > Kitasatosporales > Streptomycetaceae > Kitasatospora > Kitasatospora sp. NPDC059571. The sequence goes on along the minus strand of NZ_JBHWBW010000160.1, from coordinate 9,887 downwards.
ACCCGCGCCCGGATCTCCCTCTGGCATCCGGGCCCGCCCACGGCCTCAGGCCGATTTGGAGACGGCCACAACCACTCGGCCACTCCGCCCCGCCGATGGCCGGCCGAGTGAGAGGGGCCGACGAAGCGGCGCCCCGGGCAGGCAATGGCGTGCAGCCCGGGACGCCGCCCCCTGATCATCTCATCCCCACAGGCCGTCAGCACCGTCCCCCTGACGGGTGAATCACCCACTGGCGCCCGCCCGCCCGGGCCCCGATCCGGGCCGCGCGCCGTACCGTCAGGCAGCGGAGAGAAGTGGGCGCAGCGCCGCCCACACTCGGCCCGGTCAGGACCCCCAACGCCCGGTCGGGCCGAGTCTCGCACCGCCCCCGCCCACGGCTATCCGCGGGTGGCTATCGTCCTTGGCCGCCTTGGTCCTCGTGCTCTGCGCCAGCGGGTGGCGGCTCTTGCTCACATGAATCACGAGCTGCTCCGGCCGGCCCCGATTCCCCGCGTGAGGAATCGTCGGCGGACCCCGCCGGCCCGGCGGGCCCGACCGTTCACCCGCTGCTCCTGTGCGAATCTGCGGTTTGTTGTCACTGGGGGAGCAGAGAGTGTCACCGGATGGCTTATGGAGGTGATGTCCGGGGCGGGGGAGTGGTGGGTGTCACCGGGGTGCGGATGTGTGGTGACATCAGGGGACGCCGCCCGGTGACATCCTGATGCAGATCCCTAGGCCTTGGCTGAGCACGGGGTTCTGGACTCAGGGTCGGGCCTGCAGGGCCGCGCCGGGCGAGTGGCACGCCAGTGCGCGCGAACACAATCCCTTCGTGGACCCGATCGGTGTTGCCGGTTCTGGGAGACTCGGCGGGTGTCTGAGCAGCCATTGACGTTCCTTCCTCTTTCGTATGCCGCGAGGCCGCCCCGGCTGGTCGTCGTCGCTCCGCAGGGCGATGACTGGGTGCGGTGGGCGGCGGCTGCGCTCGCCCGGTTGTCGAGGGTGTGGGGGTGCAGCGGCAGCGTGGTCCTGCCAGCGGGGACGGTCGAGCACCCGGCGCTGCAGCGGTGTCTGGCCCGTCTGCAGCCGGACCATGTCGTGCCGTACGTGCCGTCGTGGGATACGACGGATCAGATCACCCCGGGACTTGTCCAGGCAGTGACCGTCCGGCAGGGCCTTTCTGAAGACGCCGCTCGAGAGCAGTACGAGCAGTTCGTACGGAAGGACTCCTGGAACGCCCCAGTTGTGGCGGAGGCCGAGGCTGCTGCCACCGCGCTGCGTACACGTCTTGCGGCTAGCCAGAGGGAAGAGTTCCTCCATGTGCACCATCTGTCCGACACTGATGACGATCAGTCCTTGACGCCTCTGGCGTCAGTGGCGACCACCCCGCTGATCGGCGTCCCGAAGCCGCTCGTCACCACGCCTGCCGCCCTCGCCTATGCGATGCACGTCGGGGTCCAGGAGACCTTGTCCGAAGGAACCGTTGAGCCGAGGCGCTGGCTGGAAGCGGCTACCCGGAGGGCCGAGTCGCCGCTTCTGGGCGAGCTCCACCCCGCTGCGGGATCGGACGCGCTCGCGACGATGTCCCACCAGGCCGGCCTGTGTATTGCGGTCCGCCGGGGCTACCAGCCGCCGCAGGCCACGATGGTGCTCGGCGACAAGCCCGAGGACTTCGCGCTGGCTCAGGTGCTGAGGCAGCTCCACGACTCTGTCGTGTGGCTACCCGGGAACGAGGTGTCCCTTGCTTCGTTCTGGCTGTTTGACCGGGGGCATCGCACGGAGAAGCTCAAGGTCACCAGTGCCTCACTGACCCCGGACGAGGTCCAGGAACTGATCGACGGGATCTGGGACAGACGCGGCTACCGGGTGATCGAGCCGGCGGAGGAAGAGCACCCCTACACGGTGGTGGACCCGTGGGACTTGGAATTCCGGGGCCGGTCTATGGTCGTGCTGCAGACGGCCTGGGATCAGCCCAGGTCCCTCCCGGCCTCTATGGCGTCCGACGGATCCCTCGTGACCGCGCTTGCTCTGGCTGCGGAGGTGCCGCCGGGCCTGGACGCGGCCAAGCACCGCTGGCAGGTCACCCTCACCTGCACCGATCACCCCCTGCCGCCGCTGCCGCCGCTGACCGGGTCCACCCTCATCACTACCGACCAGAACCCGTGGCAGACCTTCGTCCGGGCCTCCGACGGCGGCATCACCTACTGGTCCCACCGCTTCGACTTCGTGCCTTCCGGCGCGTCCCTGGCTGGCACCCTGGCCAGCCCCAAGCTCGCCTGGCCCGGTATAAGGAAGATCCTGGATCAGTCCACGGAAGCGTCGGGGACCCAGTTGCGCCCCAGCGCCGCGGGCAAGCGTGCTGCCATCACCGAGCGCCTCCTCGGCTCACGCAAAGCCCTCGAGGCCCTCGCCGCTGGGCCGGGCTGGTCCGTCCTGCGCCGGTTCCTGACCGACGCATCCCGCGCGGATTTGCCCGCGCACAGTTGGTGGAAGCTCAAGTCCGCGGTCGTCCTTTCCTGGGAAGCGATCGCCGCACACGAGCAGGCCGGCTGGGACGTCGCCGCGCGGCGCGCGCAGGTCGACGAATGGACCAGCCAAGGAGTGCTGCGCCGGGGCCTGGTGCTGGGCTGTGGTCACTGTCCGATCTTCGAGTTCTACCCCCTTGCCGAGATCAGCCAGGACTACGGGTGCCGGCGCTGCGGTGGCGGCAACAGTCTCGTGCAGGATCGCTGGAAGCCGTTCGGCGAGCCGCGCTGGTTCTTTGATCTCCACCCTGCCGTCCTGGAACTGATCGCCAACGACGGAGACGTGCCGCTGCTTGCCACCCAGTACCTGCGGAGCCAACCGTGGGCTCGGCCGGCTTTGGTCAGTGAGGAGTTCGAGCTCCTGCGGGACGGCAATCCCTTCGTCGAGATCGACTTCGCGCTCGCTACCACCGACGAACTGTGGTTGGGGGAGGCGAAGAAGCCGGACAGCCTGGGCGACAGCCCCAAAGCGAGGAGGCGGGAAGCTGACAAGCTCATCGAGGGCTGCATTGCCGTGGGGGCGAGCGGGCTGGTTCTCGCCACGGCGCAGCTGGCCTGGGCCGCAACGACGGTTGATGCCCTCCGGGAGCAGGCCGCCAGCTGCCGTAAGGCAGAGCGCCCTGTACCAAAGATCCATCTCCTCACTGATCTGAGGGGTAAGCCGAAGCTGTCCCAGCTGTGAGGCACCGCCTGTCTGCGACGGAGTCCAGTGGCCCCACCGAACGGGGTGAGTTGGCGCCCCCAAACTTTCAACGGTGAGCCGCTTGCCGGGCCGGCCTACAGGCGTGGCCAGCAGGAACGGGCCAGTAGCGGGCGGGGGAGTCATCCCGCTGACCGTTCGAAGGCGGGGCCAGGCGAAGCCGCCCAGGTGGGGCTGGCAGAGGCCGTCCAAGACAACCGCCTGGTCGTTGCCGTGCCGTCCGACGCCGGCGTTATCGGTAGGGCTGCGGGCCTTTCCGCCCGTTGGGCGCCGGGATACCCGAGACCTGCCCCGACCGAAGTAGACGACCTGCCTTTCTGAACCTCGCTGGCCGCACACGCGCCGCAGCCGCCAGTTCTTCGGCAGCCACAGCACCGGGCTTCTACCGCACGCCCCGCCCTGGTGTCAGCGGAATGCCGATTGCGCTGTCACCGACGCGCAGAGTCCGGCGTCCTGGATCCAGGACCCCTGTAGGCAGGGGCAGGGGCACTCTGTGGCAGGGAGTGGAGGTGGTGTTCATGCCGAGGAGGGGGTCTGTCCAATGAACGGCTCTGGCCCGTAATCGGTGGTAGCACTGCGTGGTGATCATGGGAGGAGGATCCGCTGGCGGAGGAGGGGGAAGCCAGCGCGTCCGTGCATCTGCCTCATGATCCGTTTAGTGCGGGTGTTGACGCCTTCGGTGCGGCCGTTGTGGAACGGCAGGGTCAGGCCAGCGTCTACGGCAGCCCGGTCAAGTTCGAGTCCGTTCGCGAAGGAGTGCAGGTGGGGCAGATCGCCAGCGCGGACGGCCGCGATCCAGTCGGTGAGCTTGGCGTCGTTGCCCTCGGCCGGGGTCAGCAACTGGGCGAACTCGTTGACCAGGCGGGCGAGGTCGGCCATCTCGGGGCAGGCCTTGGTGAGCTCGGCCAGGAGCGCGGCGTCCTTCTCGCGCAGGTGGTCGGGGCGGGTCAGGAGCAGGCGGGCGAAGCGCTTCGGGGTGGTGACGGGCCGTTCGCCCTCTGCTCGGCCCTGGTTGATGTAGCGGACCAGGAGGTTCGCGCTGCCGGTGTAGCCCAGTTCCTTGATCTCGCGCAGGAGGTGGGTGACGGGGACCGCGGGGTCCTCGGCCCGGCGTCGGCGCAGGTGGTCGCGGTAGGGGTCGACCAGGGTGGGCCGGTAGCGCGGTACCCGGCGTTCGGCTGGGGGCTCTTTGCGGCGTGCGTGGCGCTTGACGGTGTTCAGGGCGAGGTCGAGGCGGCGGGCGCACTCGAGCAGGCCGACACCCCTGTCGAGCAGGTCGTGGATCTGCTGCCAGCGCTCGCGGACACTCTTCTCGTGCACGCCCGCGGGCCGGGCCGGATTCACCGCGGTGGCCCAGCAGGCGGCGTGGGAGCGGACCTCGCCCAGGACCTTGTCGCACAGGTTCGACCACAGGTGCCATCGGTCGCTGACCTGCACCGCTTCCGGAAGTGCCTGCCGGATCGCCTCGCCGTAGGAGCCGGAGCCGTCCCGGCACACGTACTGGGCGCCGGGGTGCTCGCGCAGCCACGCGACCAGCGTCTGGGTGGTGCGGTCGGGCAGGACGTCGATCCGCTCACCGGTCTCGGCGTCGATGATGATGGTCGCGTACCGGTGCCGGCGCTTGAGTGCGAAGTCGTCGACGCCGAGTACACGCGGCACACGCAGCGGCGGCAGCACTTGGTGCATGAGGATCCGGAGCGCCGTTGAGCGGGCCACGGCGCAGGCCAGCACGCGGGAGAGGCGGGCACCCGCCCGGCCCGCTAACTCCTTCACCACCGTGCTGAGTTGCCTGGTCAAACGGTTGGTGCGGCGCTGGTAGCGTTCCACGATGCCGGGGACCTGTTCGCGGAACGTCTGTCGCGGACAGCCGAGCACCGGACAGACCAGGCGCCGCAGAGTCACGGAGACGACGACTCTCCGCCCGTCCACCGGCACGTCCGTTACCTTCCGCCCGTGGAACCCGTGCACCCGCTCGGTCGGCGTTCCGCACGAGGGACACGGCACCGGGGCGTCCCGGGTCCGGGCCGACACTCGGATCACATCTCCTTCATCCGACACGCCCTCGAGGACCAGGCCCGACAGCCCCGAAAACACCACACTGACAAGCTCGTTGACATCCAACACACCATGCCAACGAGAATCGTCACGATAAGTCACCACCGATTACGGGCCAGAGCCGTTGATCAGATACTCCCGGCTGGTCGTTATTGCCGGTCGTGCTGGTCGTCCGGGGTGTCCTCGTGTGAGCCTTCGAGGAGGATGGTGGTGATGCGTCTGGGCGCGTCGAGGATGGGGACGTGTCCGCAGTGGGGGAGTCGTTCGTGTCGGGCCCGAGGCAGTATCGCTTGGGCCCGTCGGGCCTGCCGGTACGGGAGAATGAGGTCCCGGGTTCCCCAAGCGATGGTGATCGGAACGGGGGGGTCGGGTTGGGGGCCGGGTTTGTAGGCGGTGCCGTTGGCGAGCATGGCGTGGAAGTGTGCACAGGCTTGCAGTGCTCGGGCATCGTGCAGGGCCTGTTGAGGGGGCAGACGCCAGGGGTAGCCCCGTACGGAGGCGAAGGCGAGGGACCGGCCGAGGACCGAGCGGGTGATGGCGGGGGCTACTGGCCGTAGGGTTTTTCCGATCTGGTGGATCCCTCGCAGCATGAGGCGGGTGTAAGCGTATTCGAGGTCGTTCTTCCAGAATCCGGCGGGTGCGAGTGCGGTGGCGGAGCGGACGTGTCCTTCCCGGGCGAGTTCGAGTGCGAGGCGGCCGCCCAAGGAGCTGCCGGCGACGTGGGGGCGGTCGAGCCCATGCTCTGCGAAGAATTGCAGGACTGCGTCGAGCAGTGCGCGTAGGTCGGGGACGGTCCCCGGCGGGAGGGGCAGCGATTCCCCGTGCCCGGGGAGGTCGACGGTGACGACGTCGCGCATCTTGGTGAGCGTCGGCAGGAGTGGGTCCCATGCGTGCCGGTGGTGCCCGAGTCCGTGTAGCAGTACGAGGAGGGGGCCTCGCCCGCTGCGGTCGTACGCGAGTGGCATGCGGGTGATCTCCTCGGCTCGCGGGCGCGATCAGGTGTCTTCCGTCGCAAAGGTGATTGGGAGGGCGGGGAGTGCTGCGTGTAGTCGCTGGTCCCGGCACCCCTGGCTAGGTGAGTGCGGTGGTGAAGACGGTGGCGATGGTCTGGTAGCCGGTGTCGTTGGGGTGGATGTCGGGGCCGGTTGGTGGCGGGGTGTAGGCCCAGGTGAGTGCGCAGACGGTGGCGACGTTGCGGGGCAGTTCGCCGACGCCGGGGAGGGTGACGGGGGTGGTGTCGTGGGCGGCGGAGGTCGACGCGACGGGGACCACCAGGAATCCGGCCTGGGCGTAGACGGCGCGCAGCACGGTGTTGGCGGTGTCGATGCCCTGGAGCGAGGCGAGGGCTGCCAGTTGTCCCTGGGGCCCAGGAGTGAGGCTGCGAGGAAGGGGTCGTAGTAGTCCATGCCGGCGAAGCGGACGTCGGCGGCCGGGTCGGCGGCCCGCAGTCTGGCCGTGATCAGGGGCAGGTTGGCGGCGATGTCGTGCAGGCCGTTCTGTGCACACGCTGCATCGATGCTGCTGACGTTCTTGGCGCAGGGGAGGACGTCGTTGGCCCCGATGTCGAGCGTGACCAGTCGTACCGAGCCGCGGTGCTTGGCAAGGAAGTTGACTGCAGCTTCGAGCTGGGAGGCGGCTCCGTCGTAGTGGCAGATCCCGCCCGAGAGCATGGTCCTCGTGCTCTCGCCGGAGCAGCCGAGCTTGACCAGCTGCAGACGGGGACGGATGCGCCGCTGCGCGGTGAAGAGGCGATCGGCGTAGCCGCGGTCGGTCACGACGAGCTTCCCATCGCCGGCGGGCTGCGTGCCGACGGACAGGGAGTCCCCCAGGGCCAGGTAGTACTCGGGCGCCGGAGACGGGATCGGGCAGGCGTAGGCGCTTAAAGCGCCGATGGTCGCCATGGCGGCGATCGAGGCTGCTGCCGATATCAGCAGCCTTCGGAATTTCGGCACACGCATCGATGCACGCTCGTCTTCGAGGATTCGAAAGTGTCTACGAGCCTATGAATCCAGGTCACTGCCTGGCAGGCCCAAGAATCCTGGGCCCCCTGAAGGCGGCCGGGCGATGGCCCGGCGAGCACTGGTGAGCTCGGGGCCGAACGAGCGACTGGCGGCTTGGGGCGTGAGTTGCCGGTTGTCCGGGCTCGTTCGTTGTGGCCGGGGGGTGTGCGGCTGAGCTGGGTTTTCAGGCAGGTGGTTGCTCGTTGTCTGTGTGTGGGGGCGAGTGTTGGTGGTCTTGCGGGTGGTCTGACCTGCTGTTGGTCAGTTGTGCTGGGTGTTGGTCAGTTGTGCCGAGCGCGGATAGGGGCGGGGGAGGGGCCGTGGCAGGGGTGCCGTCCGGGCTTCCTCCGCCTCCGGTCGTGGGTCAGTGGGGCGGTGGGCTGGTCGTCGCGCCCGACCGGTGTCATCGGCTCACACGCCCTCTCGCGCTGACGGGTGTGACCTGTCCTGGGCTCGGCGGGTCTAAAGCGTCTTAAAATCGGGCAAAACCCCACGATGGCCGGGATTTGTCTAGACCACATGGCAGGTCATCTCGCGTGCCCGATCGGGGCGGTTTGGTGACTGTGTGTGTCGGCGGGTGAGGTCCGGGGCCCTGTCTGCCTGCTGGCGGGGCCGGCTCGGTGTTGTGGAGCGTTTTCGGGTGCGAATTCCGCCGGATATCCTTTTCTGCTATTTTGTGGATTGGCTGCCTTCGGCGCTGTGAATTCGGGTTGGAATCGTGGTTGGCGGGATGGCGGCGGGGTCGGTGTTCGATTTGTTGGGTCCGGCCCTGCAGGCCTTGCTGCGCCCTGCCCGCCTGGCTGTGCTCTGTTCGTCCGCTGGGCCTTCGCCGGCCTTGCTGCGCCGTTGTCCGGGCTGGGCGGCTGGGTGGCCGTCAGGCCGCCCTGGAAGCCGTCCTGCCTGCCGTTCTGGGGGTGTCCTGGGGTGGTTGCTGCGGGTTGGTCCTGGGGTGGTGGGGTTGTCGCGCCTCCTGTCGCGTGCTGCTGTCGCGCCCCTGTGTCGTGTGGGGTGTTGTCGCGTGTTGTGACGTGGGCGGATGCCCCTGATCCCCTGTGTGTGGTCTGGGCGCGACAGGGGCCGGAGCGGGTCCGCGACTGCTGTTCGGGGGGTAGCTGTTGCCGGTGCCGCCGACTGCTAGGTGTTGGGTTGTCCCGGCCGCTGTCCGGGGCCGCCGGCGCCGTCCCGGGTGGGCCGGGTGCGGCCGGGGCGGGCGGCTGCTGTCGGGGCCGGCCTTCTCCTGGTGGTGGCGCTCGGCGGCTGGGTGGCCGGTGGGCTGGTGGCGGCTGGGGGTGCAACGCGGGGCCGTGTTGCGGGTCTGACCAGGTGTTATGTGGCTGGGAACGGGGCGGGTGGGCGTGTTGCGCCGGGCTGCGCCGGTCGGCCGGCCTCGGCTCCTCCTTGCTGCCCCCGCCCCGCCGCCGCTCGCGCGCGTCGCCCGGTGCCGAGCTCCGCTGCTGTGGGTGGAGTTCCGCACCCGGGAGGGCGTCGCCAAGGCGGTGAACAGGGTGAGCTACTCCGTCGCCGCCGGCGAGACCCTCGCCGTCCTTGGCGAGTCCGGCCTCCTGGGCGGCCGCCAGGCCGTCCCGCTGCGCCCGATGTAGCCGTCCTGCCCGCCGCTGCGCCCTGGCCGCCCGTCCAGGCCGCCGTCCTGGTTCGGTGTTCGGTTTGGTGTCGCTGCTCCGAGAATTGCTTTGGTGATGCCGAGCGGGATTTCCTCGGCGCCCTGGAACGGCGGTCACCGTGTCGGTGGCGGGGGCCGTGGGCCCGTGCCTGAATTCGATTTCTTACCGCTGCGCCTCGCGGGGATTTCTGATTGCTGCCAGAAAGAGAGCGGAAAGAAATTCGCATTCCCGCTGGAAGTGCGGCCGGATAGAGCCGGGATGGGCGGTTTCCGCGAGGTTGCCTGTTCGCGTCTCGCGCCCGTCCGGAGATCGGTAGGATAGAGCTGTGCGGAAGTCGGGGAAACGCCGCCGGATTCGCTTCGGATTCCGGTCTGGAGTCTGTGGTTGAGGGCCCGTCAGGGACCGCTGCGCGGGGCGCCTGTGAGGGCCCGCCACTGGGGCCGGGGAGGCCCCGAGCCGGACCGGCGGCCCGGAGGTTGCTCCCGAGGGCCGCAGGCCCCGCCCCAGGGGCGCCGGATGGGCCGCCAGCCCAGCAATCAGGCGGCGGACCGGCCACCGGCCGGGACCGGGGGAGGGCCCCTGGGGGTGGGGTTGTGACTGATACCGGAAGTCCGCGACACATCGTCAACGCCGAGGGCCGCAGGGCCCTGCCGGCACCCCGCCGCCCCGGAGGGATGGGCCGCTACCCGAATTGCGCGTCATATCGTCAACGCTCACCCCCGGGCGTAGCCCGGGAAACCCTGTCATCCAATCGGCCCGTAGGGCCGTTAAAACACCAGCCCAACAAAGCCTGAATGCCGACCGATTGACGGGCCGTAGGCCCGGGGAAAAGCCACCAGATAGGCGGAGCGCAGCGACGCCACACACCCGCCACCAACCACCCGCACAGGCCCGTGTGTTATCCACCCCCCGGCTAAACCCCCCCCCCCCCCCCCCCCCCCCCCCGGCCCCCCCCCCCGGGGCGTTTTAAAGAACACACACACACCCCCCCCCACGCGCTATCGCTCGT
>NZ_JBHWBW010000159.1:2565-15335 GCF_042735675.1 Kitasatospora sp. NPDC059571 | reverse complement strand
CCCCCCCCCCCCGCCCCCCCCCCCAGCCCCCGGCCCGCGCCCGCCGCGGGGGGGGGGCGCGCGGGGTGGCGCTCCCAGACCCCCCCCGCCCCCCCCTCCCCCCCGCGGGCCCCCCCCATCGATTCCTTTGTCCGTGCGGCCGGAGGGACTCGAACCCTCACGGAGTTTCCTCCACAGGCACCTAAAACCTGCGCGGCTGCCGATTTCGCCACGGCCGCATCGGCCCCAGTCTAGGGGCTGCCTCCGCGGCGATGACAGCGGCTTTGCGCTCGTGGCGTCGGCGCTGCCGTCAGTCGGACGGCGCGGTTCGCCGGTTCTTGTTCCGCCCGCAGTAGGTGTCGGTCGTGGCATGGCAGTTCGGGCAGATCAACCGCACGTTCTCGCGGCGGTTGTCCGACCAGTCGCCGTTGATGTGGTCGACCTCCAGGGCCATCGGCAGTCCTCGCCAGATCGGGCCGATCCCGCAGACGGCACATGCATCGGGAATGCCGAGTTCGAGCAGTGCCTGGCGGATTCGGCTGCCGGGCAGTCGCTTGGCGTCCGCGGGGCGCTGTACGAGCACCTGGTCCGGGCGCAGGCGGCGTCCGGACCTCCGGCCCCGGTTGTGTCCCTGGCCGGTGAAGTGCGAGGTGTCGATGCCGAACGCCTTGATGCGGCGCCCGACGTGCTGCTGTGTTCCGCCTGCCGAGCGCTCGCCGAGGTAGCGGACCACTCCGGCGATGGTGTGACATGCGGCGACTGCCTCCCTCAGTCGCTCCTCCGTGTAGACGGTGCCCCTGGTCCGGAAGTGCGAGGTCTCCACCCCGTGGAGGTTGAGCTGTCGACGCAAGTACCGCCGGTTGTACAGCTCCGGCTCCTTGCCGAGTGCGACCAGTAGCTCATCGAGCGACGACGCCGTGGCCGCCATCGTCGTGAGCAGCTCCCTCGTGTACTTGATCTGCATCCGTGCCCCCTGTGGGTTCCTGTGTTCGGTACCCGTCCCCCAGTTGGAGAACGAGTGGGCGGGGCGGGGGTCACGGGCGCCTTCAACAGGCTGTTGGTACAGACCTATTGACCTGGGTGGTCCAGACCACATAACTTCGGCGCACTCCGTTGTGCAGACGGCCGGGTGGTTGACGGTGCGTCGGCTGCGGCGTGTCCCACCCTCCCCCACCTGCGCGTCCGCCCCCACTCGGACGTGCCGACACTCTCTCCTGGAGGACCGAGTGTTGAACCGAACCCTGACGGAGCAGCGTCCCGTCACGGTCCGCCGCAAGGGTCCGTTCCGGCGTGCGTCGTTCGCGGTGTCGGCCGCGGTCGGTCTGGCCGGGCTGCTGGTGGCGACGCTGGGTGCGTCGCCCTCGCAGGCGGCGGCCGACAACCAGTCCTGTCGCCCGGACGGGATGTACACCACGCCCGGCGTGGACGTGCCGTACTGCGACGCCTACGACGCGGCGGGCCGCGAGAAGATGGGCGCGGACCACCAGCGTCGGATCATCGGCTACTTCACGGGCTGGCGGACCGGGCAGGACGGCACGCCCGCCTATCTGGTCAACAACATCCCGTGGGACAAGGTCACCCACCTCAACTACGCCTTCGGCCACATCGGCAGCGACAACAAGCTGTCGGTGGGCACGGACGGGCCGACCGACGCGGCGACCGGGATGACCTTCCCCGGGGTGGCGGGTGCGGAGATGGACCCGAGCCTGCCGTACAAGGGCCACTTCAATCTGCTGACGAAGTTCAAGAAGCAGTACCCGAACGTCAAGACGCTGATCTCGGTCGGCGGTTGGGCGGAGACCGGCGGCTACTTCGGGGACGACGGCTCGCGGGTGTCCTCCGGCGGCTTCTACTCGACCACGGTGAACGCGGACGGCTCGGTCAACCAGGCGGGCATCAACACCTTCGCCGACTCGGCGGTCGACTTCATCAAGAAGTACGGCTTCAACGGTGTCGACATCGACTACGAGTACCCGACGTCGATGAAGGACGCGGGCAACCCGCTGGACACCTCGATCTCCAACGCCAAGCGCGGTTCGCTGGTCAAGGGCTACGCAGCACTGATGAAGACGCTGCGCGAGAAGCTCGACCGGGCCGGGGCCGCCGACGGCCACTACTACATGCTGTCGGTCGCGGCGCCGTCCTCCGGATATCTGCTGCGCGGCATGGAGACCTTCCAGGTGACGCAGTACCTGGACTACGTCAACATCATGTCCTACGACCTGCACGGCGCCTGGAACCAGTACGTCGGGCCGAACGCCTCGCTGTACGACGACGGCAAGGACGGCGAGCTGACGGCGGCCAACGTCTACGGGACCTCGCAGTACGGCGGGATCGGGTACCTGAACACCGACTGGGCGTACCACTACTTCCGCGGGGCGATGCCGGCCGGCCGGATCAACATCGGACTGCCGTACTACACCCGCGGGTTCAAGAACGTGACGGGCGGCACCAACGGCCTGTGGGGCACGGCGTCGTCGACCACCTGCCCGGCCGGGGCGGGGCTGACGACCTGTGGTGACGGTGCGGTCGGCATCGACAACCTCTGGCACGACCTGGACACCAACGGCAAGGAGGCACCTGCGGGTTCGAACCCGATGTGGCACGCGAAGAACCTCGAGGCCGGGGTCGTTCCGGACTACCTGTCGAAGTACGGTCTGACGGACACCGCGCTGCAGGGCACCTACACCCGCAACTACAGCGCCTCGCTTGTGGCGCCATGGCTGTGGAACAGCACCAAGAAGGTCTTCCTGTCGACCGAGGACGAGCGGTCGGTGGGTGCGAAGGCCGACTACGTGGTGGACCAGGGCGCCGGCGGCGCGATGATCTGGGAGCTCGCCGGCGACTACAAGTGGGACGCCGCCGCGAACGGCGGCAAGGGCGAGTACGTCCAGGGTTCGACGCTGACCTCGCTGATGTACGACAAGTTCAAGGCGGCCTCGCCGTACGGGGCGGTCCGGTCGACGGTCGCGCTGCCGCAGCAGACCCTGCCGATCGACGTGTCGTTCACCAACTTCGCGCTGGGCGACTCGAACTACCCGATCAACCCGAAGATCCACATCGTCAACAACTCGGCGCTGACCCTGCCGGGCGGCACGGAGTTCCAGTTCGACTACAGCAACTCGGCCCCGGGCAACGCCAAGGACCAGTCGGGCTTCGGACTGTCGGTGATCCGGCAGGACAACACGGCGGCGAACAACATCGGCGGCCTCAAGGGGACGTACAACCGGGTGTCGGTGAAGCTGCCGGGCTGGCAGTCGCTGGCGCCGGGTGCCTCGGTGGACATCGACTTCGTCTACTACCTGCCGGTCTCGACCCCGGCGAACTGGACGGTCAACGTCGGCGGCACGCTGTACGGGCTGGCGGGCGACTTCACCCGCGGGGCGTCCGGTGCGACCTCCTCGCCGAGCGCCTCCGCGTCGCAGTCGGCCTCGCCGTCGGCCGGCGCGAGCGCCAGCGCCTCGCCGAGCAGCAGCGCGTCCCCGAGCAGCAGTGCGTCCCCCAGCGCGAGCGCCTCGTCGAGCGGCGGGGCCTGCACGGCGCCGAGCTGGAGCGCGGCGACGGCGTACGCGACCGCCGGCACCAAGGTGTCCTGGCAGGGCCACACCTACAGCAACAAGTGGTGGACCCAGGGCGAGGACCCCACGACCACCGGTCAGTGGGGTGTGTGGAGCGACCTCGGTCCGTGCTGACGGGCTGAGGTGACGGACGGCGGTGGCGGTCGACCCGGTCGGGGGGTCGGCCGCCACCGCTGCGCGTGCCGGCCTCAGTGCTCCAGGTCGGCGCGCATGGCGGCGAACTGACGGGCCGCGGCGGCGGGGGCGGTGCCGGGGAAGAGCGCCACGGCGGCGGTCGAGGAGTCGGCCCAGCCGCAGAGGGCGTCGGCGCCCATCGGCAGGCACTCCAGGGAGCCGCCGAGCGGTCCCGCGGCGTACGGCGTGCCGGTGCCGGGGCTGCCGGTGGAGCCGTTGCCCACGGCGTAGTCGATCAGGCCGCGCCACAGGTGCTCGCGGCGCTTGTTCGGGTCCTCGGGGACGCCGTCCACGCCGACGAACAGCACGGTGCGGCCGTTGCCGCGGAAGTTCTCGACGACGAGGTTCATGCCGGTCCGCATCTCGCCGGGGTCGACCGGGACGTCGCTGACGGCGCCCTGGCCGGTGACTCTGGCGAGGCCGCCGGCGGTGGCGGCGGTGGCCAGCCGGTGCTTGCCCGCGGTGCTGCCCGGCGTCGTCGTGGCGGCGGTGGGTGCGGCGGCCGGCGTGGAGGCGGGCGGTGCGGCGGCGGGGGACGAGGCGGCCGCGGCGGGGGAGGTGGTGCCGGTGCCGGCGGTCGGTGCGGCGTCCGGGCCGCCGGAGGGGTCGCAGGCGGTGAGGGCGAGGGCGGCGGCGAGGGTGCCGGCGGCGAGCAGGGTGCGGGCGGTGCGGGGGCCGAGGTTCGGCACGGCGGTCTCCCGGTGGCGTGGTGGCGGACCGGGCTGCTGGACCCGGTGGTCAGAACGCTAGTGAGGGAGTGGACCGGCCGGCGGCGGTCGGGCCGTTTCCGGACGGTGCCGGGACAGGACGGTGACACGCGGCGGCGGCCCGCCCCGCCCGGGGCGGGCCGCCGTGCTGTCGGACCGTCAGGCGCCGATCTTGAGATCGCGCAGCAGCTTGGCGACGTGGCCGGTGGCCTTGACGTTGTAGAGGGCGTGCTCGACCTTGCCGTCCTCGCCGACCACGACGGTGGAGCGGATGACGCCGACCACGGTCTTGCCGTACAGCTTCTTCTCGCCGTAGGCGCCGTACGCCTCCAGGACGGACTTGTCCACGTCGGAGACGAGGGTGACCTTGAGGTCCTCGGTGTCGCGGAACTTGCCGAGCTTCTCCGGCTTGTCGGGCGAGACGCCGATGACGTCGTAGCCGGCGCCGGAGAAGGCCTCCAGGTTGTCGGTGAAGTCGCAGGCCTGGGTGGTGCAGCCGGGGGTGAGGGCGGCCGGGTAGAAGTAGACGATCACCTTGCGGCCGAGGTGGTCGGCGAGGGACACCTGGTTGCCGTCGGCATCGGGCAGGGTGAAGGCGGGGGCGGTGTCGCCGGCCTTGAGGCGCTCGCTCACGGTGGATCTCTCCTCGTGCTGGACGGGTGGTCGTACCACGGCAAACCTACCTCTGTTGGTGGGTGGTGCTGCGCGACGCGGTGGGGGAGCTGACAGACTGGTGGGGTCGCACAGGAATGCATCAGTGATTGGGGTGGCCCGGGTGGGCGAGGCGAGCACGAAGGACACGGCGGCCGCGCGGTCGACGGCCCAGATCGAGGCGGACATCGCGCAGGCCCGCGACCGGCTCGCGTCGACCCTGGACGAGCTGGCGATGCGGGTGCACCCGGCGACGGTGGTGGCGCAGACGAAGGCGCGCGCGATGGCCGCGGTCGAGCAGAAGGCCGGCCGCGCGTACGTGGCGGCCAGCGGCGCGGTGGAGAAGGTGAAGGCGCAGTTCACCGACGAGAAGGGCCGTCCGCGCAAGGAGCGGGTGGTGCCGGTGGCGCTGGTGGGCGTCGGGCTGGTGCTGCTGGCGGCGTCGGCGCGGCGGTGGCGCAAGGGCTGATCTCGTTCGGCGGGGCCGGGGCGCAGTGGCGTCCCGGCCCCGCCGTTTGCCGGGCCGACGTGCACCCGGGGCAGCCGGGGCGGGTACGGTCGGGGGCGTGAGCGAGAACGACGAGCAGAGCGTGCAGCGCGACCATGGCCGTCATGACCGGCTGGGCGAGAAGCTGCCGATCCGGATGTTGCACGACCGGGTGCTGGTGAGGACCGAGACGGGCGAGGGGGAGCGCCGGTCGACGGGGGGCATTCTGATTCCGGCGACGGCGGAGCTGTCGCGGCGCTGTGCGTGGGCGGAGGCGGTGGCGGTCGGCCAGAGCGTGCGCACGGTGGAGCCGGGGGACCGGGTGCTGTACGACCCGGAGGACAAGCTGGAGGTCGAGGTCCGCGGGGCGACGTACGTGCTGCTGCGCGAGCGGGATCTGCATGCGGTGGCGGCGGAGCGGCTGGCGGGTGCGGAGGGCTCGACGGGCCTGTACCTGTAGTCCCGGGCCGGGTGCCCGTCCCGGGGCGTCCGGTGTCAGGGGGCGCCGGGCGGCGGGACGGGCCCGGGTTCGGGCGCGGGGGCGGTGGCCGGCTGGTCGGCGGCCGGTTGTTCGGTGAGCGGTCCGGGGGGCGCTGCGGGTGCGGCGACGGCGGCTGCCGGGCGGGCGGTCGCGGGGCGCGGGACGGTGGCCTTGGGCTTCGGCTTGGGCTTGGGCTTGACGGCCGGCTTGGGGGTGGGGGACGGCGGCTCGGGGGGCTGGGTGTTGCCGGGGCCGGGTTGCAGGTCGAACTGGCGGACGGGGGTGCCGGCGAGGGCGGCGCCCATGTACGAGGTCCAGATCCGGGCGGGGAACGTTCCGCCGTTGACGCGTTCGTACCCGGCGGTGCCGGCCAGCGACTCCTTGGCGTGGGTCTTGGTGTTCTCCCGGAAGAGGCCGACGGCGGTGGCGAGTTCGGGGGTGTAGCCGGCGAACCAGGCGGACCGGTTGTCGTCGGTGGTGCCGGTCTTGCCGGCGGCCGGCCGGTTGAGGGCCTGGACGGCGTTGCCGGTGCCCTTGGGGCCGACGACGTCGCGCAGCACGTCGGTGACGGCGTCGGCGCTGGTGCGGCTGACGGCGGTGGTGGGGTCGTGCCCGGGCAGTGCGGGCACTTCGTCGGAGCCGGGCTTCTCGAGTCTGGCGACGGCCCAGGGCCGGATCGCCTGGCCGTGGTTGGCGAGGGCGGCGTAGACGCCGGCGAGGTCGAGGGCGCTGGGCGTGGCGGTGCCGAGCGTCATCGAGGTGTTGGTGGGGTCCATGCCCTGGAGGCTGTCGGGCAGGCCGAGGCGGATGGCGGTGCGCCGGACGTTGTCGAGGCCGGCGTCGACGCCTTCCTGGGCGTAGACGGCGTTGACCGAGTGGACCATGGCCTCGCGCAGGGTGATGGTGCCGCGGTTCTCGTTGTCCTCGTTGGGCGGGGCGTACGGCATGGGGCCGCCGACGACGGCGCGGCCGCTGGTGCCGTCGTAGAGGGTCTGGGTGGTGATCGGCTTGTTGTCCTGGGTGGTGCGGTCGCCCTCGAGGCCGGCGGCGAGGTCGATCGGCTTGAAGGTGGAGCCGACCTGGTTGTCCTGGCGCAGGGCGTCGTTGTAGGGCTGGACGGCGTAGTCGGGGCCGCCGTAGGCGGCGACGATGCGGCCGGTGGAGGGCTCGACGGAGGCACCGGCGACCCGGACGTCGGTGTCGGTGCCGGGGCGGGCGGCCGGGTTGAGTTCGGCGGTGAGTTCCTGCTTGACGGCGCCGACGAAGGCGTCCTGGCGGGGCTTGTCGAAGGTGGTGGTGATCCGCCAGCCGCCGGCCCGCAGGTCGCCGGGGGCGAGGACGCCGGTCTGGGTGAGGTAGTCGTCGGCGATGTCGACCAGGTAGCCGGCCTGGCCGGTGAGGCCTTTGGCGGGCTGGGGGTCGAGGGTGTCGGGGAAGGTGGTGGCCTGTCGGGTGTCCTCGTCGAGGAAGCCGAGGGTGACCATGCCGTCGAGGACGTAGTTCCAGCGGGCGACGGCCTTCTCGCGGTTGGCGGGGCTGGTGGCCTTCACGTCGTAGGCGCTGGGGGCCTGGAGCAGGGTGGCGAGGTAGGCGCCCTGGGCGAGGGTCAGGTGGGCGGCGTCGATGCCGAAGTAGGCCTGGGCGGCGGTCTGGATGCCGTAGGCGTTGCGGCCGAAGTAGCTGGTGTTGAGGTAGCCGGCGAGGATGTCGTCCTTGGTCTCCAGGCTGTCGACCTTGAGGGCGATGAAGAGTTCGCGGGCCTTGCGGGTGAAGGTCTGGTCCTGCGTCAGGTAGTAGTTCTTGACGTACTGCTGGGTGATGGTGGAGCCGCCCTGGATGCCCTTGCCGGTGGCGCTGTTCCAGGCGGCGCGGAGCATGCCCTTCAGGTCGACGCCCCTGTTGCGGTAGAAGGTGCGGTCCTCGGCGGAGACGACGGCGTGCTGGACGTCGGTGGGGATCTGCGACAGGTCGACGTCCTCGCGGTTGACCGCGCCGGTGCGGGCGAGCTCGGTGGTGCCGTCGGCGTAGAAGTACACGTTGCTCTGGGCGACGGCGTGCGCGTTGGGGTCGGGGACGGGGACGAGCAGGTAGAGCGCGGCGAAGGCGGCGCCGCCGAGGAGGAGTGAGCCGGCCGCGGCGCCGGTGGTCTGACGCCAGGTCGGGACGAGCCGGCGCAGCCGGGGCAGGCTGCGGCGGTGTGCGCGGCGGGCGGCGCGGCGTTCCCGGCGGCGGTGACGGCGGGTGGGGCCGGGCGGGGGGGGGCCGCCGGGGTCCTGGGCGGGGATGCCGGGTGTGTCGGGGGCGGGCGTCTCGGGGGCGTCCGGGAGGCCCGGGCGGCGCTGCGTGGGCGGCTCGGTGCGCGCGGCGGCGTCCGGTGCGGGTCCGGGCTGCCGGTCGCGGCGGGGTTGGCTCGCTCGCTGCGCTCTGCTCATGGGGCGATTATGGGCGATTTGACACCAAATCAGGCGTTTTGCCTGACCGGCTTCGGCGCGCCGAATTCCCGTGCGGCACCCGCCTGCGGGCGCTACGGTGAAAGGTGACAACCCCATAGCGCAGCAGATGACGTACAGCTCCGCCCGCCGCCCCGGACCCCCGGGGGTGAGCCGGTCGGGGCCGATCGGGGCTGCCCCGGTGCCCGGGCGCGGCCTCCGTACGCATGCGCACGACTCTGCCCGGAAAAGTCGATAAGGAGACAATATGCTGACCGCACGGAGGCTTGGGCCACCCTCGGGCCCGCCCCCCGAACCCGCCGGCCGCGGCGCCGCGCTCCGCGGCGGGCTCGCCCTCCACCGGGCCGTAGCGGCGGGCTCCTTCCGCCGCTACGCCACCTACCGGGCCGCCACCCTCGCCGGCGCCTTCACCAACACCGTCTTCGGCTTCATCCTCGCCTACACCTTCCTGGCCCTCTGGCACGCCCGGCCCGGCCTCGGCGGCTACGACACCGAACAGGCCGTCACCTACATCTGGATCAGCCAGTCGCTGCTGGTCACCGTCGCCGTCTGGGGCGGCGGCTTCCAGGACGACATCCAGGAGCGCTTCCGCACCGGCGACATCGCCGTCGACCTCTACCGGCCGGTCGACTTCCAGACCTGGTGGCTCTCCGCCGACCTCGGCCGCGCCGCCTTCCACCTGCTCGCCCGCGGCACCGCCCCCACCCTCGCCGGGGCCCTCGCCTTCCACCTGCGGCTGCCCGCCGACCCCGCGGTCTGGGCGGCCTTCCTGCTCTCCGTCCTGCTCGCCGTCCTGGTCAGCTTCGGCGTCCGCTTCCTCGTCGCGCTCACCGGCTTCTGGCTGCACGACTCGGAGGGCGTCCGCGCGGTCGTCCTGGTCGTCGCGATGTTCTTCTCCGGGATGCTGCTGCCGATCACGCTCTTCCCCGGGCTGCTCGGCGACCTCGCCGCCGTCATGCCGTGGGCCGGGCTGATCCAGATCCCCACCGACGTCCTCCTCGGCCGCCGCACCGGCGGCGCCCTCGCCACCGGGCTCGCCTTCCAGCTGGCCTGGGCCGTCGCCCTGTTCGCCGCCGGCCGGATCGTGCTCGCGCTCGCCAGCCGCAAGGTGGTGGTGCAGGGTGGCTGACCCGGCCCTCGCCCTCCCCGACGGCCCCCGCGGCGGCCCGGCGGGCGCCGCCCGCGAGGCCCTGCGCACCTGGTGGCTGACGGCCGGCATGTGGACCAGGGCGCTGATGTCCTACCGGACCTCGTTCGTCCTGATGCTGCTCGCCAACACCGCCATCACCTCGCTCGACTTCGTGGTCATCGTCCTGATGTTCCGGCACACCACCACCCTCGGCGGCTGGACCCTGCCCGAGCTCGGCTTCCTCTACGGCACCTCCGCCCTCGCCCTCGGCATCGCCAACCTCGCCGTCGGCTCGATCGACGCCCTCGGCGAGCGGATCCGCGCCGGCACCCTCGACACCGTGCTGATCCGCCCGGCGCCGGCCCTCGCCCAGCTGTGCGCCGAGCGCTTCTCGCTGCGCAGGCTCGGCCGGCCCGCGCAGGCCGCCGCCGTGCTCGCCTGGTCGCTGACCGCGCTGCCGGTCACCTGGACGCCCGACAAGGTGCTGCTGCTGCCGGTGATGCTGGTCTGCGGCAGCGTGATCTTCGGCAGCGTCTTCATCGGCTTCGCCACCCTCCAGTTCTGGTGGGGCGAGGCCCGGGAGCTGCAGAACTCCTTCACCTACGGCGGCGCCACCCTGCTCCAGTACCCGCCGACCGTGTTCGCCAAGGAGCTCGTCGCCGGCACCGTCTTCGGCCTCCCGCTGGCGTTCGTCAACTGGCTGCCCGCCCTGCACATCCTCGGCCGGCCCGACCCGCTCGGCCTGCCGGCCGCCTTCCAGTTCGCCTCCCCGGCCGCCGCCGCGCTCTGCGTGCTCGCCGCCGCCCTCGCCTGGCGCACCGGACTGCGCGCCTACCGGGGCACCGGCAGCTGAACCCGATCCGGCCCCACCCCCTCCGGGTGCACCCCCTCCGGGTGCACCCGATCCGACCCGCCGACCAGGAGGAGCCCCGCACCATGTCCCTCATCGAACTCGACGACGTCCGCCGCACCTTCACCGTCCGCACCAGGACCGGCCGGCTGCGCCGCGAACGGCGCGAGGTCACCGCCGTCGCCGGCCTCACCTTCGCCATCGAGGCCGGCCAGTGCGTCGGCTACATCGGCCCGAACGGTGCCGGCAAGTCCACCACCATCAAGATGCTCACCGGCATCCTGGTGCCCACCTCCGGCAGGCTCCGGGTCGCCGGCGTCGACCCCGCCCGCGACCGCGTCCGCCTCGCCCGCCGGATCGGCGTCGTCTTCGGCCAGCGCACCACCCTCTGGTGGGACCTGCCGCTGCGCGACTCCTACGAGCTCGCCCGCCGGATCTACCGGATCCCCGACGCCCGCTACCGGGCCAACCTCGACCGCTGCATCGACCTGCTCGACCTCGGCGCCCTGCTCGACACACCCGTCCGGCAGCTCTCGCTCGGCCAGCGGATGCGCGGCGACCTCGCCGCCGCCCTGCTGCACGACCCCCGGGTGCTCTACCTCGACGAACCCACCATCGGCCTCGACGTGGTCAGCAAGGCCCGCGTCCGGCAGTTCCTGCGCGAGGTCAACACCGCCGAGGGCACCACCGTCCTGCTCACCACCCACGACCTCACCGACATCGAACAGCTCTGCGACCGGGTGATGGTCATCGACCACGGCCGGGTCGTCCACGACGGCGACCTCGGCGGCCTCCACGCGGCCGGCGAGAGCGAACGCACCCTGGTCGTCGACCTCGCCGTGTCCGCCCCGCCGATCGAGGTGCCCGGCGCCCGCACCGTCCGCGTCGAGGGCCCCCGCCAGTGGCTCGCCTTCCCCGCCCGGGACAGCGCCGCGCCGATCGTCGCCGCGATCGCCGCCCGCTACCCGCTCGCCGACCTGTCCGTCCGCGAACCCGCCATCGAGGACGTGATCGCCCGGATGTACGAGGGCGCCGCCATCGGCTGAGCCCGCCACCCCCGGGCGGGGGCCGCCACCCGGCGGCGCCGCCCGGGGGAGCACGGCGCGCGGCGGCCGACGGGGCGCGTGACGGGCGTGCCGCACGGGGCAGACTGTCCGGGTGAGCGTCGAACACAGCACCGGGACGGGACCCGGACCGCGGGCCGGCGCACCGGGCGGGCCGGGCACGGCCGGCGGCCCGGTGCGCGGCACCGGCGTCAGTTTCACCGAGGCCGACGAGCGCAAGCGCCAGGGCGTCCGCCGGATGAAGACCATCGCGACCGGCCTGCTGGCCTTGGCAACGGTCGTGTTCGCCCTGGCCACCTGGGCGGACGCGGCCGGCGCCGGCGCCTGGGCCGGCTACCTGGCGGCCGCCGCGGAGGCGGGCATGGTCGGTGCGCTCGCCGACTGGTTCGCCGTCACCGCCCTGTTCCGCCGCCCGTTCGGGCTGCCCATCCCGCACACCGCGATCATCCCCACCAAGAAGGACGCCTTCGGCAAGTCCCTGGGCGACTTCGTCGGCGACAACTTCCTCTCCCCGTCCGTCGTCCGGGCCCGCCTCGACGCCATCGGCATCGCCCACCGGCTCGGCGAGTGGCTGGCCGCGCCGGGCAGCGCCGAACGCGTCACCCGCGAGGCCTCCGCCGCCCTGCGCGGGGTGATAGCCGTGCTGCGCGACGAGGACGTCCAGGCCGTCGTCGCCGAGGCCGTCACCCGCCGCGCCGCCGCGACCCCGGTCGCCGAGCCCGCCGGCCGGCTGCTCGGCAAGGTGGTCGCCGACGGCGGCCACCACGGGGTGGTCGACCTGGTCGCCGTCCGGGTCCACCACTGGCTCGCCGTGCACCACGAGGACATCGTCCAGCGGGTCACCAGCAAGACCCCCGGCTGGACCCCGAAGTTCATCGACCACCAGGTCGGCGAACGGGTCTACAAGGAGCTGATGCGGTTCGTCACCGACATCCGGGACGACCCGAACCACCCCGCCCGCGGTGCCATCGACAACTTCCTCGCCGACTTCGCCACCGAGCTCCAGCACGACCCCGACACCATCGCCCGGGTCGAGCACGCCAAGGCCGACCTGCTCCGGCGCCCCGAGGTGCAGGACCTCATCGCCTCCTCCTGGGACGCCGTGCGCACCCTCGGGGGGGGGGGGCGCCCCGCGGGGAGCAACCCCACATGCGAGCGCCGGGGGGGCGCGGCCGGGGGGGGGGGGGGGCGCGCCGCGCCCCCCACCCCCCCCCCCCCCC
>NZ_JBHWBW010000159.1:0-2555 GCF_042735675.1 Kitasatospora sp. NPDC059571 | reverse complement strand
GCCACACACCGCCTCCGACTGGGACGCCGTCCCCACCCACGTCCTCGGCGCCGCCGCGGACGAGAACAGCGAACTGCGACGGCGGCTGCGCGACGGCCTGCGCTCGTTCGGCCGCCGCCTGGCCACCGACCCCCGGCTCCAGGCCAAGGCCGACGGCTGGCTCCAGGACGCCGCCGCGTACGTCGTCGAGACCTACCGGGAGGAGATCACCGCGCTGATCTCCGACACCGTGGCGGGCTGGGACGCCGACGACGCCTCCCGCAAGATCGAGGCCAACGTCGGCCGCGACCTCCAGTTCATCCGGATCAACGGCACCGTGGTCGGTGCCATGGCCGGTTTGCTGATCCACACCGTCGCGGTGGCGTTCGGCGGGTAGCGGGCGGGGCGGAGCGGGGTGGGGCGGGGTGGCGCGCGAGTAGCGGGGGGCCGGGCAAGCGGGCAGCGGGCGGCGTTCGGCGGGGTGCGGGAGGCTGGTCGGGCGGGGCGAGCCACCCGGCGGGTGCCGCCCGGGGTGGAATAGCATGCGAAATCTACGCGAGTTGACAAGCTCGATCCGACAAGGGAGCAGGGGAGCAGCGGTGACCGAGGGCAAGAGCGGGATCGAGGCGTTCATCGCCGGGATGCCGAAGGCGGAACTGCACGTCCACCACGTGGGATCGGCCTCGCCGAGGGTGGTGGCCGAGCTGGCCGCCCGGCACGAGGGCCGCACCAAGGTGCCGGCCGACCCGGCCGCGCTCGCGGAGTACTTCACGTTCACCGACTTCGCGCACTTCATCGAGGTGTACCTGAGCGTGGTCGACCTGATCCGCGACGCCGAGGACGTCCGCGCCCTCACCTACGGTGTCGCCGAGGACATGGCCCGCCAGCAGATCCGGTACGCCGAGCTGACCATCACGCCGTACTCCTCGACCCGCCGCGGCATTCCGGACGGCGCCTTCATGGAGGCCATCGAGGACGCCCGGGTGTCCGCCGAGAAGGAGCTCGGGGTCACCCTGCGCTGGTGCTTCGACATCCCCGGCGAGGCCGGTCTGGAGGCCGCCGAGGAGACCGCCCGCCTCGCCGTCGACCTGGCCCCCGAGGGCCTGGTCAGCTTCGGCCTCGGCGGTCCGGAGATCGGCGTCCCGCGCCCCCAGTTCAAGCCCTACTTCGACCGGGCCCGGGCGGCCGGCCTGCGCAGCGTGCCGCACGCCGGCGAGACCACCGGGCCGGAGACCGTCTGGGACGCCCTGCGGGTGCTCGGCGCGGA
Source organism: Kitasatospora sp. NPDC059571 (assembly GCF_042735675.1). Taxonomy (NCBI): domain Bacteria; kingdom Bacillati; phylum Actinomycetota; class Actinomycetes; order Kitasatosporales; family Streptomycetaceae; genus Kitasatospora; species Kitasatospora sp. NPDC059571. The sequence goes on along the minus strand of NZ_JBHWBW010000159.1, from coordinate 1,309 downwards.
GCGGATCGGCCACGGCACCCAGGCCGTCAAGGACCCGGCCCTGATCGACCACCTCGGCGAGTACCGCATCCCGCTGGAGGTCTGCCCGACCTCCAACATCGCCACCCGGGCCGTCGAGCGGATGGACGAGCACCCGATCAAGCAGATGGTGGACGCCGGCCTGCTGGTCACGGTCAACAGCGACGACCCGCCGATGTTCGGCACCGACCTCAACACCGAGTACGCCGTCGCCGCGCGCCTGCTCGGCCTGGACGAGGCCGGGATCGCCGCCCTGGCCAGGAACGCCGTCGAGGCGTCCTTCCTCGACCCGGCCGGCAAGGCCCGGCTCGGCGGCGAGATCGACGCGTACCTCGCCGCCTGGCCGGGCCGGTCGTAGCCGGGTCCGCTTCCGGGTCCGGTTACCCGGCCCGCGCTGCGGACTGCTCGGCAGCCTGCTCGGGGTGCTGTGCCGGGGCGGCGCCGCCCGGTGCAGCCACGCCCGCTCGGCCGCGCTCCATGCGGTGGTCGTGAGCAGGTAGAGCCCGGCCGCGAGCGGCACGAGGGCGACGAACAGCACCGTGCCGAACGACAGGTACGGCAGCAGCGCGGCGGCCGGGCCCGGCAGGGCCTGTGCCGCCTGCGCCGTGTCCGCCGCCGGTACCGCGCGGCGGGCGCGGCGGAATCCGGCGTACCCGACGGCGGCCAGCCCCGCGTAAAGGGCTGCGAACACCAGGAACGCGGCCGGCGTCCGGGCCTCGCCGACGTGCAGGCCGAGCGGCACCCCGGCGAGGGTGTGGCCGAGGAGGTCGTTCGGCGTCGTGAAGAGCCGGTACATCACCGAGAAGACCGGTACCTGCAGGACCATCGGCAGGCAGCCTGCCAGCGGCGACGTCCGCTCGGCGCGGTAGAGCTCCGCGAGCGCCGACTGCAGGGTCTCCGGGCTGTTCTCGTGGCGGCCGCGGAGCTCCGCGACGCGCGGTGCCAGCCGCGCCCGCTCGCGCTCGCCGCGGGCCGCGGCCCGGGCGAGCGGGTGCAGCACGAGACGCACGGCGACGGTGAACAGGACCACCGCCGGTGCGGTGGGGACGACCTGGGCGAGCGCGGCGACCGCGTCGTGCGCGGCGCGGACGGCAGGGTCGAGTACGGCAAGGACGGACATGGGAGCGGACCCTCCGGGGTCTCGTGGGAACAGAGGTCGGCGGAGGGCGGCCGGGACCGGCGGACGTGACGAATGTCAGGCGCAGCGTCGCCGGACGGCGGCCGCCGGGGGCGCCCCCCGGGCGCGGGGGGGGGGGCCGGCGCGCCCCGCCGCCCTGCTCGCCGCCCGGCC